>JAUQYY010000206.1 GCA_030587505.1 Candidatus Sigynarchaeota archaeon | reverse complement strand
GTTCTTCTCGACGGTGAGGGAAAGGAGCTCTACGGAGGACCGAACATCGACGTGCGGGGAATACTCTTGGACAGCAAGGTACGAGAAGTGCTTACCCCTGAGGTTCAGAGGATCACGGGACACTGGCCCCCCTCAATGTTCGCTCCCGCCCGGCTGATCTGGTTCAGGGAGAACAAGCCAGAAGTGTACGAGAAAACCGCCCACCTGCTGATGATCAACGACTGGGTACTCTATAAGCTCTCGGGCGTGTACGCCTCGGAACCCACAAACGCCGCCGAATCGCTCCTATACGATATACGGAAAATGGAGTGGTCGGAGGAGATAATCGAAAGGCTTCAAATCCCGCGAGAGATACTTCCCGAGGTGCACCCCGCTGGAACGGTTGTGGGTGAGGTGACCCGGGAGGCGAGTAGCGCAACCGGGCTCAGGGAGGGAACGCCGGTGATCACTGGGGGTGCGGACACTCAGTGTGCTCTGCTTGCTACTGGAGCCTTGGATGAGGGGCATATATGCACCATTGGGGGGACGACGACTCCGGTTCAGATGGTTCTCTCTAAGCCTGTGATTGACGCCGAGAGAAGAATATGGACCGGGTGCCACTTGGTTTCCGATAGATGGGTTATTGAGGGGAACTGTGGTATTATGGGTAAGGTTTTGGAGTGGTTTAAAAACAGTATCGCCGACGCTGAGGCTGAAGAGGCTGTAGAGAGAGGGGTTGACCCGTACGATGTGCTCAGCGGATGGGCGGCTGGGGCTCCCCCCGGCGCCGGTGGGATTAGGGCGTTCATGGGTCCCCAGATAATGGACTTTAGCAAGGAGCTAAGTGTTCCCCCTTCGGTTATTGTTTTTCCGTCGCTTATGCTGAACCCTGAGGCGCTGTCTAAGAGGAACATGATTCGATCAATTCTTGAGAACATGGCTTTCGCGGTGAGGGCTAACAGTGAGCAGATAGTGGAGGTTTCGGGGGTGAAGTTCAACGTGATGAGGGTCACCGGTGGTCTTTCGAGGAGCAGAACGTTGCTCAAAATACTTGCTGACACTCTGGGCCTGCCTGTGGAAACCCCTAAGGTTAAGGAGGGCACCTCTCTCGGCTGTGCGATGTGCGTTGCCGTTGGTTTAGGAGTTTACGAGAGTTTCCACGAGGCGGCGGAGTCTATGATAGCTTGGGACGAGACGATCGAGCCCGACGATGAGGTTCACCAGCAGTACGAGGCCTACTACTCAGAGTGGAAAAATCTATATCCTAAGGTGTTCAATCTACAAAAATAGCAGATGTTATGCATTTTTTTAGCGGTGGTGTCTTATGAGTGTGAGTGAAATTAAACAGAAGCTTAGAGAGGAGATAGTCAGGGTCGCGAGGACTCTGCTTGAGACGAACCTTGTTCTTGGAACCTCGGGGAACGTCAGCGCCAAGGTTCCCGGGGAAGAAGCGGTCCTGATCACACCGAGCATGGTTGAGTACCCTGAGCTCAAACCCGAGGATATTCCCCTGGTGAACTATGATGGGGAGGTTTTAGAGGGTGATAAGCCCCCTTCGACCGAGAAGGCTATGCATCTGGCTGTTCACAAGGCTAGGAAGGATGTGGGAGCGGTCATACACGCACACTCCCTATACGGTACGGTTCTCGGGATTGTTGGTAAGCCTCTCCCCATTATTATCGACGAGATGGCTATCAAGCTCGGGGGAACAGTTGAGGTGGCAGAGTACAGGCTAGCGGGGACACCCGAACTGGCGGAGATCGCTGTTAAGGCTCTCGGAAACAAGGCCGCTGTTTTCTTGGCGAACCACGGAACCTTGTGCTGCGGAAGAGACCTAAAAGAGGCGCTCCACATCACGCAGTTCGTGGAGAGAATGTCCCAGATATACATCCTCAGCATGCTCATCGGCAAACCCAACCTGCTGCCCGAGGAATCCGTCAAGATGGAGACGGAGGTTTACAGGCTGCTTCACAAAGTGGAGTAACCCGCCTTCCCCTACTCTCTTAAACTCCGAAACGGAAAAAATAAACCAATCTTTTAACTTCATTTTTGTCTGGTGGTTGAGAGGGTTAGGAGAGGAACTCTAGGGCGATGAGAGTGTAGATTTTTGATATGAGAACCATGTCTTCGATGTCGATGTACTCGTTCGCGGAGTGGCTGCTCTCGTTTCCCGGGCCTAGAATAACCGTGGGGATTCCCCTTATGCCCCTTATGTACCGTGCGTCGGTTGCGCCCGAACCTATGATCGTGTTTACTCGCTCCACTCCGGTGACCTCTGCCACGCACCTTTTTACTAGGGAGACGAAAGGACCGTCGGGGTTCTCGTAGGAGGGGAACGCGACATCTTTCTCCATCTCAATTCCTTCTATGCCTGAATCGTTTATCCTTTTCACTATTTCGCTGAAGACCTCTTCGGGGTTCTGGCCCGGAAGCAGTCTGATGTCAACCTTCGCCTCGGCGTAGTCTGGAACCACGTTTGTCTTGACGCCCCCCATAACCACCCCTATGTTGACGGTCATTTTGCTGAAGAGCTGCCTGAAGTCGTCCACGGAGAATCCGAACCTTTCGGATATGCTCTCGTAGAAGGGCATGCTCTCCTCTATCATCTGCTTAACCACGGGGGGTGTTTCGATTTTCCTCTGCTCCAGCTCCTTGATCATCCCGAGCACTCTTATGAGCTTGTCTATGGCGTTCTCTCCGAGGAAGGGTAGACTCGCGTGTGCGGTTCTCCCCCTTGCGGACACCTTGAGGTCTATGATTCCCTTCTCCGCGACGCCGACTATAACCCCCCAGCGTTTGGATGAGGAGCCCTCGCCGACGATGCAAGCGTCACCGACGCTTATTCCCTTCTCGACAAGGTACTTTGTTCCGTACTGTCCACCCGTTTCCTCATCGGGAACTATGTCGAGCTGGATGCTTCCGCTAATGTCAGCGTCTACCTCGGCTAGGTGGGAGGCCATAACCATGGCGGCTGCCACGCCCGCCTTCATGTCCGCGGCGCCTCTGCCGAAAATCTTACCGTCACGCACCACGCCCTGATAGGGGTCGGTTCGCCAGTTCTCTCTTCTTCCGGCTGGAACCACGTCGATGTGCCCGTTCCAGAGAAGTCTTTTCCCTTCACCCCTCTCCAGCCTGGCGGACACGCTGACCTTGCCCTTTTTTGGCTCGTAGGTGTTGACCCTGAAGCCTCTCTCTCTGAAGTAGTCCCTTATGAAGTAGGCTATATCCTCGACGTTTGCTGGAGGATTCTCGCTCTTAAAACTTATCAGGTCGCAGCAGAGTTTCACCATTTCGTTCCTCTTATCCTCTATTCCCTTGACGATTTTCTCGTGTTTCAAAAACGGTCACCAACACTAGTTTTGAGCTTCACTCCATACAGAACGTCTTCATATTATTAAAACTAATTCCACCCTTCAAGAGTGTTGCAGTGGTTATTTTTGATTCGTTCCAAAAAAAGCTTATATGAGTGTAAAAATAATTCAAAGTGGTGGCTGTGTTGCCGAAGAAAAAAGAACAGGACAGTGCACATATTACCGCAAAACAGATTCATGGTGCGCTAAGCTTGGCAGAAAGTGTAAGTACAAAGGACGTAAAACCGACTGCAGGTATGTTGGAACAAAAAAGAAACCGGTCTTTGTTAAGTAGCGCTTGATTGCGGTGCGGGTCAATCTTCTCAAGCCCTGTCGCGGTAAACGTGAAGTTTTTATAGTTTTATTTCCAATCCGTCGAAGGCCGGGTAGAATTCCCCCTCCTTACTGAGGAATCTCTCAAGCTCTTTGTGGGGCATGGTTCGGTGTCCGATGTGTGTGAAGAACGTCTTTTTCACTCCACACTCGGCTGCCAGTCTTATTCCCTCGGTGATGCTTATGTGCCCCCACCTGCTGGTCCACGCTGGGAAGGGTTTCTTCAGTATCGACCCGTCCAGGAACAGGCAGTCCACCTTCTCGAAGTACTTCCTGTCATCCTCCTTTTTAAAGCTCCGAAAATCCGAGAAATAGCACATTACCCTGTCTCCCTCCCTGATGACGTACCCAACGGTGGGGGCACTCTTCGAGTGAACCACCGGCACCGCTGTGAACTCAACCCCGCACACTTCGAAGGACTTGTACTCCTTGATTGCTTCCACTTTGTATCCCGCGTTTGGGAAAAGCCTTTTGACCTCTCTCAGCGTTTCCTCCGACCCGTAAACGTGGGCATTCTTCACTGCTCTACACTTCTTGGGGATGAGGTCGTGTAATCCGAAGATGTGGTCGGGGTGGCTGTGGGTTATCACCACGGCGCTTATCTCTGACACCTCGAACCGTAACAGTTGGTGGTAGATGTCGGGCCCAGGGTCAATCAGAATCGAATCATTGATGAGTACGGAGGATCTCAACCGTTTATCCCTCTCGTCTGTAGATGTGCAGATTTTACACCCGCACCCAATCCGCGGCAACGCCCAACCAGAACTCGAACCGAGCACCTTAACCTTCATTCAACACTCACAACCCTAATCTTTTGGAGTGCCTTTGAAAAACCGTTGAGACGATTTTTCTCTTCCCGCTGGCAACCTTACGGTTCCGACACCTTAAAATAGATTGTTCTGGTTTAATTCTTTTGCCCTGTCAGTGGGTAGCACATGATTCGCTGCAACTTTTCGGGTGATTCAAACGATGGATGTTACAAAGTTCCTCAAGCTCCACTTGGTTAGTGTCAAGTCCAACTATGAAACGCTGACCGGTGTTTTCGGCCCAAAGGTGGTCAGTGACACTATGCACAGTGAAGAACTGATAAGAATGTTCAACAACGAGAACCCCTACCCACCTTCCCCAAAGGTTCTACAGGCTGTTAAGAAATGTCTCCCCTCGGTTAACAGGTACCCCGACCCCACCTACTACTACCTAACCGAAAAAATCTCCGAGTACACTGGTCTGAAGCCGGAAAACATCATCGTGGGGAACGGCTCTCTGAACCTGATACAACTAATCTACAGTGTTTTTGTCGACTCCGATGACGAGGTTATCCTGCCGATTCCCTCCTTTGAGCAGTTCGAATATCTCCTGAGTCTGGTGGGTGGGAAACCCGTTTACATCCCGCTCCAAAAGCCGAACTTCATCCTCGAGCCGGAAAAGGTGGCGGACAGCGTCTCACCGAGAACAAAGCTCATAATCCTCATAAACCCACACAACCCAGTTGGCAACTACACTTCCAAAGAAACAATCAGGAGAATCCTCGAGGAGGACGCAATCGTCCTCGTTGACGAAGCCTACTACGAGTACTGCAAAAAAACGGTTGCACCATGGGTCCAGAACTATGAAAACCTAATCGTTCTTAGAACACTCTCCAAAGCCTTCGGTCTAGCCGGATTACGAGTAGGATACGCCCTAGCGAACCCTGAACTGATAAAACAGCTTCACAAACCGGAACTGTTCTTTCCCATAAACACTCTCTCGCTCCAAGCGGCCATCGCCGCCCTCGAAGACACCGAATACGCTGAGGAAACCGTTTCAAAAACAGTAGAGGAGAGAGAACGTCTCACGGAAGAGCTCTCCAAAATCGACGGCCTAAAACCCTACCCCTCGGAAACAAACTTCATACTAGTAGAAATCACAAAGGAAAACCTCAACGCAGGAACAGTGTTCACAAAACTCTTGGAAAACAAGATCTTCATCAAAAACTGCACAGACCAAAAAGGCCTGGGCGAAAAATTCTTCAGGGTCTCGGTCTCAAGCCCCGAAAGCAACAGACTATTCATAGAAACCCTAAAAACCATAATGGAGTAGACTCTACGATAACCAAATCCCTGCCCCTACCCTGCCCTCAAACTGAGCAGGCGAGTGCTGAAAAAGAAGAATTGAGTTGGACTATTTGCCATTCGCTCTGGGCTTTTTCGGAACCGCTAGCTAACGTTGACGTCTTTCTCTGGTTCTTTCTTTAACACAACTCTGAGTACACCGTTCCTGTAAAATGCTTTCGCTTCGTTCAGCTTGGCCCTGCATGGCAGGTCAACCCTCACGCTGAACGTCCGCTTCTCGGTTCCCCTCAGCTTGACTTCTTCCTCGCTGTGTTCACGCTCCGCGTTAACCTCAAGATAGTATTCTCCAGCCTTCAAGTCAATGTCGTCCCTCTCAAAGCCGGGCATATCGATCTCAACAATGATGTACTCCCCGTCCTCCGCAATGTAGGTTGACCCCAGTGCCTTCATCCTTTCGAACCATTCCGGAAAGGCTCTGTGCACCATTTTCCCAATGTTTCTGATGTGGTATCTAATTCTCGGATCTATCGGCGGAAAGAACCATGGTCCACATCCCCTGCTCCAATCCATAACCCTTTTTCACCTCCTACTCAACTTTTATCCTTCTAGGCTGCTCCTCTGAGTACTCTTCCTCTAGTTTCTTAATCATCGCATCAATAGATCTTAACTCGGACTCGAGATGTTTCTTTAACTCTTTGAGTATGGGGAGAGTCTCCGCAGGAGGAAGGAACGCTTTCGCATAATTTCTTGCCAGCTTGGCTAGTTGCTCCACCCTCTTGGCTATGAGGCGGGTTCTTTTCTGGGCGTACTTCTCGAATCCCGAGCAGAGATGATTGTCCACGAAGCCCACGAAGTGCTGGAAAAAGTCGATTTCCCTATCGAAACCCTCAGCGATGTTTCTGAGCGCCTCCTCCCCCAGAGCCGTAATCTCATACCTTTTTCTGCTGGGCCCCCTCTCACTTTCCTCTCTGGTTCCACGGATAAGCCCCCTATCCTCAAGCCTGGAGAGAGCGGGATACACAACCCCGGCTTTAACCTCCCAGAACCCCTCAAACTTCTCTTTCAAATTGTTTATGATCTCGTACCCGTAGCGCGGCTTCTCCTTTATCATAACCATGATGAGAAACTCCACCGGGCTTATCCTCTGCACACGGTTCCATATGTTTCTGCCGAAGCCACGCCCCTGCCATATCATAACGATTCACCGACCACAAAACCTCGAACAAATCATTTTATTATTGTTAACTCTATATATTTTATCTATATATAAATCTTTCGAAAACTGCGGAGACACCCTCAGCCCAAGATTTTTTACACCCTCCGAACCTTTTTGCTACCATAGGTGCGGTTAACTTCCACGGTCAGGGCTTTAGCTACATAATCACAGATAGAAGCGTTCATGAATAATCAAATAGTAGAACCCAATAACCCACGGATTGGTTCCATCCAGAGGCTCTTAAGTAAGCTGTAATCAAACCTCATCAGTAGATCTTTAATTGTTCGAAGTCAGCGCTCTGCATAGGCAATAGAAGACCCTACCAAGCCCCGAATTAACACTCTACCGCCCCGGAACAAATTTCAATGGCATTCAACACCAAAAAGGGTAGCGGTCTCCTCACACAAGATCTTCGAGAAATAAAAAAGAGAAATGAATGAGAGATGGATTTCTCTAGGTTTACTTCCAAGGCCAGTGATCGAAAGCCTCGTATGCAAGCAGACCGAAAATCACAACTGTTAACACCCAAACAAACCCCAACGCATGGCCAATGAATTCAGCGGTCCCCTCAAAGTACAACATGTAAACAATGAACTCCCAGACAAGAGTGGAAGCAAGAGCGGGAGGTGTAAGCGGATTCATGGACGCTCCCCACAGGGACAGGTAGAGTGTTTCCAGTCCGCTCATGGGTGCTACCAGGTTTCCACCCATGAGTGGCACAGCGAATCCCGGATTAACCATGAAGAGGTAGTAGACTATTGTTCCGATAATGAACGATACAACTACCAGGCCTATGTTTCCTTTGATGCCCCACCTATTCCACGGCCACATCTGGAAGCTCAACTGCCCCGCTAGAAGTGTCAACAACGGGAACGCGATGTAGGCGGTAACGTTAGCGTGATTTACGGTCGGGAACGTAAATAACCATGGTATCGGCTCTGGAATGAGAAGCGTTTGTGACGAGGGCCCGAGAATTGCGACGATGATGTACCACATGACAACCCCCAGTATGACTGACACTACGAGGAGTAGCAGCCCCCTCTTGGGTTGGGTTATTTCCGTCCATGGGTTAACTATGCTTGTTATTGTCGCTCCCACGATGACACACAAGAGGAGAGAGACCCAGAAGTCGTAGGGTTCGAATGGCATCTGTGGCATCAATACGTTTCCCATTGTGTACTGTGTGAACGCCGTTGCTATCGGATTTGACCAGATTAACGAGTTGAAAACCCCGTACAGTACGAACGTTAGCACCCATGAGATTATTCCGTATACGGCTCCCTTTATCGCCGGGTGCATCCCCATTCTCTCGGGGGTTGCGAAGGGCCAGTAGTTGAACAGCGTAACCCATATCGGAAACACCAGGAAGCCGCATGTGCCCAGTAGGATCATCTCATAACCCTTCCAGCCGAGCACGATGCCGAGTATGTACCATGTTATGAATGCCAAGATGAGTGTGGCGGCTAGTACACCGATTCCCGCCCACGGCTGTCTCTTTAGGGGTGAGACGGGCACCCATAGTGTTAGGAAGGCGATTGTGAAGACCCAGACGATGCAGAAGACCATGTATGGTACCCAGTCAACGAGGTAGCCGAGGGGGTACATCGCCATGTACATTGGGTTGTTGAGGGATAGTAAAATGCCGAGTGAGCCTCCTGTTGCACCCATTCCTAAACCGTAAGTGAAAATTGTTGCCATGACGAATGCGTTGGCTGTGACTAGTTTTGTGGCGAGCCCCCAGACTGGGTGGAGGAACCATTGGAATGCGATGTATGCTGCACCAAGGACCGTGAAGAATGCTAAGAATCCTAGCCATGGCTGTTTGAATTTCGGTTCTTCTTCAACAACTTCTTTTGCTTTCTTAGACATTTCCTCTCCAATCCTCCTTTTTTTAAGCTTCAATCACGAAGCTTATTGTTTTATTGTGCTTTTAATATATATATACTTTTGGGGAAAAGATGCTCAGATTATTTTAAATCATTTTTTACTTTTTATAAAAAATAATTTTTTATATGGATAGCCGATATAAAATCACACACCGCAAAGTATGTACAATTGTTATTATTACTTTATTTGATAATTATAATTAATATTGGAAATTTATTAAAAATTTGAAAATATTTCATAATAATTAAAGGCTTCTATTCTCTAAAATAATTAGAAAAATGTGCAATTAAAACAAGATTCTAAAGTGCATTTCTTGGAAAAATGATAGAACATTCTTCCTGCTAAAATGGGTGACTATTTTTATTCCTGGTTAGCGTTTTGGTAGTATTGGAGTGTGTGTCTCATTGGGGGGAGTCTCCTATCCTTTGAAGCCCTTCTTCTCTCCTGTCCTTCGATGGCTTTTCTTTTTGCTTCCTCGCTTAGGCACTGGTCTACGAAGATTTTGTAGAAGTCTCTTCCGCTTGGTGGGCAGCCTGGTAGGAATTCTCCCTTTTCCTTGTTCTTTGCCTGGCAGTCTCCTACGATGTAGACTTTTCCGAGGGGTTTCTCTGGGACCTCGCCGTCTGTTCCCATGACGAGTGTGAAGGGCTTGGTTTCTCCCTCGGTGTAGTTGGTTATGATCCATATGACTCCCACCGTTGCGTTGAGGCAGCCCGAGCAGTAGTCTGTTCCGCATATCATCATTTTGCCGTCGATTCCCAATGCGCGGGAGTAGTACTCGCCCGCCTCCTCGATTCTGCAGCTGGGTTTGAAGTCTGGAATTATGACGTCTTCCAGTTTTTCGCCCTTGATTTCGATTTTTTTAATGTTCACCGTTCCGAAGCCGTTTTCGCTTGCGATTCTGAGGTGTTCAACCTTTGCGGGGTTTATGTTCATGATGGTGGCGGCTACGCTGTCCGTGGATATGACATTGTCGCCCGCGATTAGTAGGTTGCTCCTTCTTGGGAGGCCGAAGGTTGGTCCGAGGAACTCGTGGCTGACTATGCCGTCAATGATTGTGAGTCCGGGGTTCAGCTTCTCGGCTATGAGTGCGATTAGCCGGTGGATTCCCTCCCTGTGTATCTTTGCCTTAGATTTGAAGTCCACTGATCCAAGCGCTATGTTTTTGGCTCCGAGGGAAACCGTGCAGAGTATGTGGGTTTTCATGGTCGGCATGTTGATCAGGAAGTCGCAGTCGCTGAACACCTTGCTCATGTTCACTTCGATTTCATCGATTTTTACGGGTTGAAACTCTCCTTGGTC
>JAUQYY010000313.1 GCA_030587505.1 Candidatus Sigynarchaeota archaeon | reverse complement strand
AAGCGGGTTCACAGCGGTTATAGGTGTTAAGAACGGACAGGTAGTTGACGCGGTGGGCGGAGCCGAGGGGTGCATAGGCTTTTTGGCCTGCGGGGGTTTGGACGCAGAGGTGGCCTATCTGCTGGGTGGATTCGACAAGGAGCTGCTGTACACAGGTGGAGCAGCGTACATCGCTGGATATGATGGACTAAGTCCCCAGGAATTCGGGATGATGACTGAGAGAGATGAGCGATTCAAGATGGCGTGGGAAGCTCTTCTCGAAAGCACCGCCAAGGATGTTGCAGCAATTAATCTATCCGTGGAGGACCCAACCCAAATACTCCTGTCTGGAAGGCTTTCGAGAATAGAAAAAATTCGGAAGGAACTCGGCAGAAGATTATCCCACATAGCAGATGTCAGAAGAGTCGAGGGATTCACCAGAATCGCAAAGGAGGCTGCGCAGGGAGCAGCCCTAATCGCCGACGGGCTAGCTGGAGGAAAAAACAGGGAACTAGTCGACTCCCTGAAAATCAGAGAAGCGAGCGGCACTGTTCTCGACTACATCTACTTCAAAGAGATTGAAGAGCTGAGGGAAAGAATTGGGATTTAACATAGCATGGTGTATCACCGGCGCCGGCCACTTCCTTCTTGAAAGCTTCGAAGTCTTCCTCCAATTGGTTAAAGATATGGATGTACGGGTTACCACATTTCTGTCGTGCGCAGGCGAAGAGGTAGCACGCATCTACGGGGTTCTTGACAGGCTTCACCAAGTTTCTCCGGGAGGATACTACCAGGAAATAATTTTGGAGAGAGAACAGGGAAAAAGCTTCCCAAAGGCGGGTAGGCTTGCGAGAGGAACTTATGCGGCCTTGGTCATTTCACCGGCAACAGCCAACACCGTTGCAAAAATTGCTTACGGTATAGCTGACACTCTCGTAACTTCTGCTTTCGCTCAGGCGCAAAAGGGTAGCGTACCAGCATACATTGTACCCACAGACTACCGGGAGGGAACGATTGTAACCAAGCTGCCAACGATAATAGACCACGATGTGTGTGTGGGGTGTGATACTTGTTTGCCGCTCGAGAGGTGCCCCACCAACGCGATAGAATTGATTGAAAAACCCACCATCGATTTGACCCGATGTCGAGGCTGTAAAATTTGTGTGGAACTGTGTCCATACGGAGCAATCAGTTTCGGGAGAGAAATAAAAGCGGAAGTGCGCAAGTTGGATGAGGAGAATGTGCGTAAAATCTCCTTGTTTGGTGGGGTGACCGTTCTTAAGCATCCTTCGGAAATTTTGGAAGCTATCTCCTCTCTGGGTGTGAAATAGTTGAAGGTTTTAGTGGTTACAGGAAGGCTTGCCAGAGAATCTGTTGAGAAAGCCACGTCAAAGAGTATTGTTGACACGGATGTAATCGAACTACCCGTCTCTGTTGCAGCCTTCCTAACTCCGGAGACCATAGCCAAACAACTAAAAGATAGGATTTCTGGAGAATATGACCTGATAATCGTTCCAGGTCTCATAAGGGGAGACACAAGTATAATTGAGAAAGAAACGAAGATTTCAACATTTAAGGGTCCAAAATACGCTTCGGACATCCCCATGATACTGAACAATCTTCACATCCCCCTATCAAAGACACAAGCCGCCGACTACGTCTTCAAGAAAAGCGGAGAGGAAGAGTACAAAAGAATCGTTTCACAACTAGAGGAGGAAACTCCTGAAAGTTCGAGAAACTTCAGAATAGGAAGACAAATCAAACCCGTTTACGTGGGGTTAGACTTTCCTCCCAGAATCCTGGCGGAAATAGTTGACGCACCCAAGCTATCCCTGGAGAAGGCGGTTTCAGTTTCCGAATACTTCATAAACTCTGGGGCGAGTATGATCGATGTTGGAGCAGTCGTGGGAGAGGACAACTCGAGGAAAATCGGAGAAATAGTCTCCACAGTTAAGGAAAATTTCTCGGTGGCGGTAGGTGTTGATGCTATGCTTCCCTCCGAGATAGAGGCGGGGGTTGAGGCGGGGGCAGACCTCGTTTTAAGCCTGGATCACGGAAATATAAACGAGTTAAAATCGATACCAAAGGATGTAGGTGTTGTTCTGCTTCCAACAAACACAAACGAAGGGTACATACCAAAAACAGCCGAGGAGAGAGTTAAAAGCGTGTTAGACTTGTACAAGAGAGCGGAAGGTTTGGGATTCAAAAAGATCATTGTGGATCCCCTTTTGGAATCCCCAATAAATCCCGGACTGGCTAAGTCCCTTGAATCTTACCTCCTTTTCAGAAAACGAAACGAGTCGGTACCCATGATGTTTGGGGTGGGGAACGTGACAGAGTTCATGGACGTTGACAGCGTCGGGGTTAACGGTGTGCTGGCGTGCTTAGCGGTAGAACTTGGGGTCTCCGTTCTTCTGACAACCGAGCACAGCACTAAGACGAGGCGGGGTGTACACGAGCTTGAAAGAGCGGTTAAAATGGCTTTTCTAGCATCAAGGAAGGAAAAGCCCATGAAAGACTTGGGGTTGACCCTACTGAAGTCAAAAAGCAAAGTGGATTTCCCAGAACCAAGCGTTGAAGGCATCCAGGTCATAGAAACAGACATAGCCGATGAATCGTATACACCAGACCCGAAGGGGTACTTCAAAATTTGGGTGAACCATGAAGAGAGAAAAATATATGTAAGGTTCACAAGCTCACAGTCAGATAG
>JAUQYY010000201.1 GCA_030587505.1 Candidatus Sigynarchaeota archaeon | reverse complement strand
AGTCTCCAACGCCCCGCGATTCTCCTACTAATAGCCACCCTCTGCCCCACATCAGCGACAATCGGCCTCCTCAAAGCGATCTCAACAGCGTCATTACTGGTCGAAGTGGAAACACCCACGGTTGCCGTAGGGCCGATGTTCAACATTAATGGCTCTCTAGCCTTTATTGGTTCAACCTTGGACAGTTCCGTGCTACCCACCACTCTCTCCAAGAGATTAACCTCAATGCTAAAGCTGTCTATTAACGGTGGAAGTGTACCGGGTTGGCCAGCGACGCTTCCCACCAGTCCGTCAGCCTTAGTGAGGGAAGGATCAAGTTTGGTTCCGAGACCAATCAAACCACCGGGTTTAGCCTCTTCCAATTCAACGTTTTCACCCGCCCGAATGCTCATAACCTCTGAGTACAGCGGCTCATATCTAACCTTGCCGCCCTCCTCAACTCTCAGACCCGGTCTGATCTCGATTTCGTCTCCCACCCTAACTTTTCCCTGAATTATTGACCCTCCTATCACTCCCCCCTTAAGGTCCTCTGGACGAGTACCCGGCTTGTTCACCTCGAATGACCGAGCAACATACATACGCATAGGTTTTGTATAATCCCTTTTTGGAGTAGGAATGATCTTCTCCATCGCTTCGATCAGCACGTCAAGATTAGCTCCAAAAACGGCGGAGGTGGGGATGATTGGTGCATTCTCCGCGTCGGTTCCCTTCACGAAATCCAAAATCTCTCGATAGTTCTGCAGAGCCTTCTCCCTCGAGACCAGTTCGATTTTGTTCTGAACAATAATGATGTTTTTAACGCCAACAATCTGAAGCGCCGCCAAGTGTTCCCTTGTTTGAGGCTGGGGACAGGGCTCATTGGCAGCTATGACCAGGATTGCGCCGTCAACAAGTGCGGCGCCGCTAATCATCGTAGCCATGAGTGCTTCGTGACCTGGGGCATCAGCGAATGATACGCGGCGAACGAAAACCAAGTCTGATTCGCAGTGCGGACACTTATAATTGTGTTCTTTAACCATCGCAGCTGTCATGTAGCACTCCGGCGGCGGGCAGTTCGGACACTTTAAGATTATTGCGTCTGCGTAACCGAGTCTTATGGAGATACCTCTTCTTTTCTCTTCGCTGTGCCTGTCAGTCCACTCGCCGGACAGGGCCTGAACAAGAGTTGTTTTGCCGTGATCCACGTGTCCCGTGGTTCCGATATTCACCGAAGACTGTGTCTTCATAGCTTCAATCATTGCCTTATTGTCTGACAGTTATTCAACCTCCTCATATCCTAACTCTTCACTTTCCAATTCTATAGAATTCTTTTAAAGTTTATCCAAAACTATCCTAGGGTTACTAGAAGTTGGCACTCAGAATGCGTCCACTCCCCCCAGGAACCAGAATTTCATCGTTAGTCATTACAAGCCGTCCATTTACAAAAGTTGTTCTAACCTTCCCGACAACTCTCCACCCTTCAAAGGGAGAGAACTTCGCCTTACTAAAGAATTTCTCAGGATCGATCCGCCACTTCTCTTTAAGATCGACTAGAACCATGTCTGCATCGTAGCCCTCCATGAGCTTACCTTTATCTCTCAGCCGGAATATCTCGGCTGGTGAGCTGGACGTTAACTCAACAAGTTTCTCCAATCTCAAGTCTCCGTTGGCAACCCTGGTAAGCATTAGAGGAAGAATCGTTTCCAATCCGGGAAACCCAGGCGGGGCCTCAAGAAAGTTCCTTTCCTTTTCTTCGACGCTGTGCGGAGCATGGTCACTTGCGAGAGTGTTTATCACTCCCTCGAGGACTGCAGCCCAAAGCGTGATGTTATCGTTCCGCGTTCTGAGCGGGGGAAGCACCTTAGCGAACGCGCCCTGCTTTTTAACCTCCTCTTTCGTCAAGAGGAGATGGTGTGGCGTGGCTTCACACGTTAGTTTGGCACCCTTACTCCGTTCTTCCCTTATAATCGCTATTGATTCCAGAGAGGAAACGTGGCAAATGTGTACGTGGCACCCGGTCTTGATTCCTAGCTCCGCAAAGATGGCTATCGCTCTTCTCTCAGACTCTGCTGGGTGTGAACCTAGGAAAATCTCGATGTCCGGCAGTCTCCGCTTTTTGAGTTCGGATCGCAGCTTCTTTATCGCCCTTGGATTATCGGGGTGTACTGCAACGGGGAGATTGTTCCTCGCCGTCGCCTCAAAGTATAAAAGTGTTTTTTCCATGTTCTCCAATTCGATTTTTTCCTGCGGGTCGTGTGGGTACACCTTAAATCCAACTATGCCCTCCTTCGCCATCAGATCAACTTCGCTCGGCTTTTCTGGAAACCCCGCGTAGAACGCCACGTTCACAACTATTTTTTTCGCCGCCGCCGCCTTTTTTTGTCTGAGCGCCTTCAACGAGGAGGTCCTTGGAACCGTGTTTGGCATGTCGATGACTGTTGTTATTCCACCGGCGGCTGCAGCACAAGTTCCCGTGTAGAAGTCCTCCTTGTAAGAGAGTTTCATGTCCCTGAGATGGACGTGAGAGTCGATTGGACCCGGCAGTAGAAGGAGGCCCTGAGCGTCTACTGTTCTGTCAGCCCGCAACGATTCCGGGTCCTTGGTAAGCTTTACAATTTTTCCCTCCCTAACGGCGAGGCCACCGGGTATTACTCCTCGAAGAGTGAATATTTTAGCGTTTTTCAAAACCAAATCAAAGGTAGAGGATATCATGGTTCCAGCGTCTTTCCTATTTTTTTTCTGCAGTAAATTTGTTCGCAACGAGTCTCGTCAAATCCGTCTTGGTCACTATTCCCACCAGTCGTTCCTCGTAGTTTATTACCGGCAGACTCTTCACTCTTTCCTTACGCATCAATTCTGCGGCTTCGCTGACCTTTCTGTCAGGGTGAATCTTTGGGGGGTCCTCCTGCATTACCTCGTTTACCTCCACGTGTCTTATTCTCTCCTCCTGGTGTTTTCCGGGAACACTGTCGCGAAACTGCGCCAGGTACAGGGCTATCAGTCCCTCGGTTATCATACCCACGAGTTCTCCGCCGTCCAAGACGGGTAGGCTGCTAATGTTCCTTTCGAGCATAGTTCTCCTGACGTTCACTATCCTGTCGAAGGGCGTCGTAGTAACGGGCGACTTTGTCATTATCTGTCCAACGAATATGTTGTCCACCCGAAGGCAGAGGCGCGCCATAGTAGACTTGGTAATAATACCCACCAATTCACCGTTTTCAACAACTGGTAGACTCGAAATCTGCCTGTCCAACATCATCTTAGCGGCTTGAATGATGTCTGTTTTCGGCGTAACGGTTATGGGGTCCGAACTCATAACTCCTGACACGTGAACACTTGAAGCTTGCAGCGACTTCATCTTGCTGGAACCCAGCCGGTCAACCATGTCCTTCTCGGTAATTACTCCAACGAGTCTTCCCTTATCAACGACCAGAAGCCGTGAAACTCGTTTCTTCACCATAAGCTCAATCGCGTATGAAACCATATCATCCTTATCCACAACAAACAGATTCTTCACCATAACGTCCTTAACCAACAATCAGGTTTCCTCCCACAAGCGTGGCTGGTTTTTACTCCACTTGCCGAGGGCTAATCAAAATCTGTCTCTAGTCTCAATCTGACCAGAGGTTGCAATCTTTCTTTCTCTCTTCATGCTATTCCAATGGCGTTCTATAGACCTCGAATTTTTCGGTGCAACTTTTCTACTCACCCAACAGGAGGTGGCTCACTTTACGTATAGCCTCAGGGTTTTTATGAGTTTTGTGAGATTTCCCCGCCTCCTGGTGGTAGTACGTTCTCAAATTCACTGATAGCTAGAAGGTTGATTTTCTCCTTGAGTTCTGGTGAAGCCCTTTTTAATAGTTCATATTTCACCTGTTTGGCTAATTTTCCCTTCTGAACCGTTCCAGGTTTTATGACAACGTAGTTTTTTGTCTGTTTCTCAATCGCTGACGGGGGACCAGAAATGAGCAGGGCGTCGCCGTCGCTTTCAATGACACCCACCGCGATTTTAAGCGGAACACCCTTGATGTAATTCCTCTGCCCCCGAATCATGAAGGAGCCCCTCTCTAGGTATTCGCCGGAGGGTGGGCTTTCGGATACCTGTTCGGGGGTTACCCAGTACACGTCTCCCTGCCCCCATCCTGATTTCCAAGCTTTGGAGAAAGAAACCGCGAATTGCGCTGCTTCCTGTAGCGTTTTTTCGGAGCACGGTTTTTCGCTCTTTTTGATTATCACCACGGGCGCTCCCCTGAAGTCGGCGTGCATGAAAATGTCGTTTGGATCCATGTGTTTCTTGTAGAGTGTTGTGTTGGTTTTTACGTCCCTGCCCCCCAGCACCAGGACTCCCTCGGATGATTTGAACCATCTGAAAGACTCGTACCACTTCTTCTTCCGCCTCTTAACGAGCCTTGCGGGCTTCTCTTCCACGGGTGGGGTTTCCTTCGCCTCTTCGATTAGCCTCAGAGTTCTCTGAATAGCCTTCTTTGCCCCTTCCATTTTGGAGGCGGCTTTCTTTGCCTGGTTGTAGAACTGGTTTGCGTTTTCCACGGCTGATTTTCGATAGTCAAGCTCTATGCGTTCCCCTCCTATGTTAATAAACAGCTTCGCGGTTTTCGGGTTTAATCCTTCAAAAATCTTAGCCGAGGGAATCCTGTCCCGTGCCTCCTTAATCTTTTCCTCTATTTCAGACCAAGAATGATTCTTTTGCCTCGCAGAAACAATGGTCTCCAGCAACTCGTTGACTAAATGCAGGTTTTCATAGATGAGGTCCCCGTACCTTCTGTACTTCTTCTCCGTTAGCTCCATTTTGGCTATTTTAGCCTTCTGGTCTTTGAGCATCCTCCGGTAGCGGTCAACCTCCGAGGTAACCTCCTCTTCAACCTTCTGCTCCGACTCGAAAACCTCGCCGGCGCTGTAGAACTCGTCAGCGGCCTGATTAAAGCTGCTAAAAGGTCGAATCTCCATTCCCTCGTAGATTTTGAGTTCGAAGGGATCAACAGACACGAGGTCCGAGTTTTTTAGAACGATTCTGGGGCTGAACTCTCCCCTCTCCAGGGATTCAACTAAGCCCCTCAAAGCGGAGTGGATTTTCTCCAAGTCGCTCGGCGGCAGGGTCGATGCGGGTGTGTTCTTTTCGATACCTGCCCTGAGGCACAGTTCCTCCGCGTATTGGCCGCCGATGTTTAGGTTTCTTGCGATTGTGCGTACAACATCGGTGTCTGACTGTGAGAAAACCGTTTTCAGCCAGTCCAAATCAACCTCGCGGGGGTCAGTTCCCCTCATTGGTGGAAACTTGAACTCCCTCTTGGGGATTATGTCTCTGTCCTTCATTCTGAGGTAGTGTCTCGAGACAAAGATTTTTCCTTCGGGGTCTAGGAGGATGATGTTACCATCACCGAAAAATTCAATAATAACCGAGTATCTATCTTCGGGCAATCCTACATCAATGATTACAAGCCGGTCAAAATCGTACTGCCGTATCCCGACGACCCGCCGGTTACGAAGATACTTACGAAGAGTCATACAAAAGCTGCTGGGCAACCTTGGTTTCGGACGCCGATACCACGTTAAATGAATCCTTCGCCCCAGCTCAACCAGCAGTGTGACGTTTCCGTGCGTCGGCGACCTGAACTTGAAAAGAAAAACGTCGTTAAGCTGGTAAATGTTCCGAATCCACGCTCCCTCGAGAATGGGCTTTAACTCGTAAACGATTGCGGCGATATCTACATTAGACATTCCGTTCATTTAAAACCACCAAAAAGTTGGAGGATGAATTATGGTAAATCTGATTGAACTCTTACAAAGAAAATGGCAGGAGCAATCTTTCAAAGATAAACTGTACTGGGTCAAGTCAATCTCTGCAGTAATAGGCGCGATTATTAGCACATTAATCCGTCCTGTGCTTCTTTCTCCCTTTGCAGATTCGATATTTATGGCTATCCAGCATCCGGCCTTAATAGCTGCGGTTACCGGAGTTGTTATTATCATAGGTTTGTCAATGTTAGTAAGCTATTTGTACTTAAAAATTACACCCGATATGGTCGGTGGCTGGACATCCTACCTTACCGCAGGTCTTGTAACAGCGCTCTTTCTATGGTTAACCATCTGGACAGTTCTCTACAACGTCATCCTAGCACTTAATCCTTCAATCTCCGTGACACAGATACTGAAGTATCTTGGAATTCTGCCTCCCTTCTAAGCGAAATAAGGCGCCTTCAAGAGGTGGTAATCAGGCGCCCTGTTCCTTAACTTTTCACGCTTTGGTGTATGTTTAAGAAAGAACCATAAGATCTGCGCTTATGAGCGTTTCCCACAATTACCAACTTCAAACCCGCGAACCAGGTGTTAACTTAACTGTGCTTCTACGCTTACCTTCGTTACTTCTTGAATGGGAATACGTATGAACCTCGGGTTTAAACTGTACTCCTTACAATTAATCGTTGAATGTACCGCACACTTCTAAAATAATTTTACATATATTTCTTAATAATAACTACTTTTAAATATAAAAAACTTTGTTAAACTTGAAAGTTGGTGAGTTCTGTCTAAAAATGAACTAGGTAATATGGAAATATTCTCAAAATCTTCTAAAC
>JAUQYY010000308.1 GCA_030587505.1 Candidatus Sigynarchaeota archaeon | reverse complement strand
TGGCTCCCTGAAGACGAGGGCCACGACGCGGCTCTCCTCCTCTTTCCTGCACTCTTCTTCCATTCTTCATCACCTCCGTTCGGGCTGCTTCGTCGGAACCATAGGGGAAGATACTTAGCGCATTTCCCCTATAAAAAATTATTTTTTTTAACAAGTTCGGTTGTGGTTGTTACTGTTTCGTTCAGATGAGGTTTGGGGTGTTTGGTGAGCGGAGAGTGGTGTTAACGGTTTTTTGTGTTCTTGTTTCTGTATTACTTAGTTGTAGATAAGTATTACTGTGTGGTTATATGTCTTTAATATTACCTTTTTACTAAAAAGTATTACTTAATGTATAATTATTTATCAAAAAGTTTATATATTATTCTGCAGTTAAAATGTAACACAGGTAGGGTGAACGCAATGAAAATAACGAAAGTTACGAAGAAAGAAACAAAAACCGCATGCAAATGCAGCTCAGCCTGCTAAATAAAACCCTCTTTTTTTACATTCCAATGAGTTAAGACACTCAACCGTAGCCCCCACCTCAAATCTTACGCTTGTGAAGACTCTAACCTCAGAGTATGATTTTCTGAATTTAGCTTTTTGATAAGTAATCTTTTTATACACTTTCAAGTAGAATGAAAACATGCTGTAAACCTTTTATGAGACCGCAGTAACAATCACAGCAACGTGGAAAGCCCGCGTTAACAGAATGTGAATAGTAGTGTGTGGGTGGGTAGTCTAGAGCTGCCGCGCAGCGGAGAACTTGGTATGATTCGAGATTTGGGATCTCGAGGTCAAACACAGGCCTACGTGTTCCTTAAAGGGGTTCAAATCCTCTCCCACCCACCAAACATTAAACCTAAAAATCAGTTTGCTGCTTCTGGCGGGGTTTAAATGCTTGTTATCAGCAAAGAGGTTAAAGAGAAGTTTCCCGATCTAAACGCAAAAACCACTGTTATTGATGGTATAAATGTAAAGAAGGAAGAGAGCGAGCTTGAGGAATTCAAGAGGGTGGTTTTTGCGGAGGTTAGGGAAAGATACGATCTCGAGGGCTTAAAGTTTGATGAGAGGATGAGAAAGTACCGGGATTTTTTCTGGAGAATAAACATTGACCCCACGAAAATCCGTCCAGCTTCTGAGGCTCTCATTAGGAGAATTCTTCAGGGAAAACCGATTCCGAAAATAAATACCGCTGTCGACGCGTATAATCTGGCTTCGATAAAGAGTGGTGTTCCTCTAGCAGCGTTTGATATGGACACAATTAAGGGCAGATTGTACATGAGGTTCTCGGAAGCAGGTGAGTTGTTCGTTGGCATAGGGATGGAGAAACCCAAGGTTCTCAGGGGCGGGGAAATCGTGGTTTCAGATGACTGCAAACTTGTGGCTATTTACCCGTATCGCGACTCTGATGACACAAAAATAACTTTGAGGACAAAAAGGATTCTTTTAATGTCTTGTGGGGTTCCAGGGATAAGTGACACCGATTTGGATCAAGCACTTGAATACGCGGTGGAATATGTTCAAAAATTCTGTTGAAGAAAAACAGTTATAGTAAAAACCCCAAACTATTATCGGTGAGTTTCTGATGAGGGTTACAGCACTTGTGGGAAGCCCTAGAAAGAAGGGCAACACCGATATACTCATCGACCATATCCTCAAAGGAGCGAAACAGGCAGGAGCGTCTACAAAAAAGATCTACCTCTATGACCAGACGATTTTGCCCTGTGCCGATTGTAAAAGGTGTCTCGATGAGTCAAAATGCTTCGAAAATGATGATATGCAAAAAATTTACAAAGAGCTTGACAAAAGTGATGCGATAATATTCGGTACGCCTCTCTACTGGCATAGTATGTCCGCTAAGATGAAGTTATTGGTTGACCGCCTCAGACCATACACCGTGAATAACAAACTGAGGGGAAAGAAAGCCGTAATAGTGATACCCAGCGACGAGGGAGGTAAAGCTTGCAAAGACTTGATAAAACTTTTCACCAGAATCTTTAACACTCTTGGGCTGAACTACGTTGGAAACATTTGCGTAAAAGCCCACGATAAGGGCGAAGTGCTGAATCAGCCCAAATCGCTCGAAAAAGCCTATAATGTTGGAGTCTCGATTGTCAAGTAGAATTCTCTAACCATTCAATGTTCCAAGAAGCTAAAATAGAGTGTGCTTTTAACTCATCCTGAAAGGTTATCTAGTGAACAGCCAACCCCCCGATTATCATAACCCTTTTTGGTTCTATGGTGTGAGGTCTGGAAAGCCGAAGCCGCTTTGGGAGTGGAGTAAGTGTGGCGCCAATCTTTGTAAAAGATGTGTGAAATCTTCTTCTGACAAGCGAGTAGAGCTACGCAAACAGTAACAATCACTGAACCATACTCGGATAATCGGGACTGAAAGCTCTTCTCGAGATATTACAAGAATTTAAATTGAAGTCTTTTGAATCCAAAAAATAGAAAATGACTTGAGGTAGGATAAATATTCCGCGGGATGTTTATTATGTGGCAAAATGAGAATTATTTAATTTGTTATGCCCTATCTGAATAAGTGGTTGTGCGGGAAATTACAGATGTGTCCAGATGGTGTTGGAGATGACGAGTTTCGAAAAAATATTTGTTCGCTTGAAGGAGGTTCTTGAGGAGCGGAATCTTTATGACATATGGCCCGACTTCGAGAGCGAGTTTGACGAAAACGAGTATTTTCGCATAGAAATCGGCGGATTGCCCGTCTTAATGCTTCACTGCGCTTCTTGCGAAGGGCCACACAGCCTTGAGCTGGGCTAATCGATCCGAGGCATCCTCGGTGCAAGAGCTGCATTGAAGCGAGGGAAAAAAAAGCTAGGAAGGAGTATCAGGACAAGCACGGGTTGCTGGATCCCTGGAAAGCCGTGGCTCTGTGCAGAATCTATGAGTATCCACTTAAGACCGAATAGAAAAACACTTGTGATGTTGTCTTCAAGCAGCATTAATCGAAATGTGAACAAGTTTTGATCCGATCTGGCTTCCGATCCGAGAGTGGTTAACAGTTATTTCTCCGCCTTCTTTTCTAGGATATATTTGTCATATACCTGTCTTATCCTGTCCGCTAAGGGGCCTTCCCCTTCAACTCCATCCTCTGTAACCCTCACTTTCTTTAGAACTCGTATAATCCTGCTGTCTTCAAAAAATTCTACCTCACCTGGCGGGAAAATTTTTTCGAGTTCGAGATAAAGCCCCTTTATGTCGAAGGGTTCTTCTGCTTTTATTATCTCGTTGATTTTTTCGCCTCTGATGAATATGCGGTGATAGTATGTTCCTTGATTATCTTTAGCATCCGCTAAAACGACGCTGAGTGTGTTTCTATCAAATCCCTTGAGTATGCCATTGTAAGACTTCCCAATATCCGTGTTAACTTCAATCCGTGATCCGAGGAGAGCTGAAAGCTCTTTAAAAAAATCACCAACCGCAATACTACTCAATTGTATTCCTCCATCAGTTTTGAATGCGTTGAATTAAGAATCGGGACATTAAATAACAATTAAATTAGTTGAGTTAATAACAGGGTTTCCTTGATTTTATATGTAGGAATAGTCTAAAAGGTTTACTCATGTGAAAATGTAACTAGCAGCTCTTATAACACCTAAAGGCTTAGGAGACCGAATTATTAAAAAGCAAAATGTTTTTATACGTCTCTTAGTGTGGTTATAACTCACACAAAGCTTGGAACCGTACAGGTGTGAGCGGATGCCTAACTTTAAATACTCGGTGTTTGGACTAGACCCCGCACGAACTGCGAAAGCCAGTGGGCGGGACCTTCGAATCTCGCCAAAACACGCGCGTGAGATTTGCAATAGCATAAAGGGTAAAATGCTGTTTGAAGCAAAGGAGTTTCTAGAAGCTGTCGTTGAGATGAAGCAGATGGTTCCCTACAAAAGGCATAAGAAGCACAGAGCACATCATAAGGGTCTCCACAAATGGTATACTGGAGGCTATCCGGTAAAGGCGGCTAAGGCAATTCTGAAAGTTTTAGACAATGTTGAAGGAAACGCAACCTATAAAGGGTTAGACACCGACAGTTTACGCATCATTCACGCTGCAGCTCAGCGTGGGAGAATAATCAAGCGGTACATGCCGCGTGCCTTTGGAAGGTCATCACCCAAATTTAAAACATTAACTCATGTAGAAATTGTAGTCGAAGAAGAAAGAATAGCCTTGGAAGAGTAGTTTGGAAGGAGTGAACAGATGCCAGCAAAGGACCATTTTATTGAACGGGGAATAAGAAAGGCGGAAATAGACGAGTACTTGGCTAACGAACTCAAAAAGGCTGGGTACGGCAAAGTAGACATTCAAAAAACCGCCCTTGGAACCAGAGTAATAATCCACGCAGCTCGTCCTGGTTTAGTTATAGGGCGAAGAGGACGTACAGTGAGAGACCTCACCGAGGCTTTAGAAACCAAGTTCGGGCTTGAAAACCCTCAAATCGAAGTTAATGAAATTGAAAAACCCGAACTTAACGCCCGCGTGATGGCGACGCGTTTGGCGTCAGCTCTGGAAAGAGGAATTCACTTCAGGAGGGCCGCGTACTCGATTCTCAGAAGGGTAATGGCGGCCGGCGCAAAGGGTGTCGAAATAAAGATAAGTGGGAAGCTTACAAGTCAACGAGCGAGATACCAGAAGTTCAGAGATGGTTTCATTTCAAAGACCGGAGAACCGTCAATTCAATTTGTTGATGAGGCCGTTGCCCACGCCCTGAGTAAGCCTGGAATCACTGGGGTACACGTTAAGATAATGCTCCCCGATTCACGCTTACCAGATGATATAGAAATTCTGCAGCCTGAAGAGCCATACGAGGCTGGTGTGGAGGGGGAAGTAGAAGTTGAAGAAGAACACGGAGCGTAGGAAGTAGAAAAAAGGATAACAGTGGGGAATGGCAATGCCCATAGCCAGAATCAAGGATATAAGAAAATGGAGTACAGAGGAACTGGAAAAGAAACTGCTCGAATATCGATCAGAACTCTTAGAGCAGAGAGCCCTGCAGGCTTCTGGCGGGGAAATAGAGAATCCTGGAAGAATCAAAGAAATCAAAAAAACAATAGCAAGAATCCTCACAGTTATTAACGAACGGAAAAGAGGCTCTGAGAAACAAAAATAACGGTTAAAATTTTATTAAAAAGGCATCTTATCAACATAACATGAAAAACTTTGAAAAGAGAATAAAAAGAACGAGAGAAAACATAATATACCACGAATTGATAGGATTGCCGGTACGAGTTATCAAAAGTACACATAAAGGTTATCTTATCAGCGGAACTGTAATAGACGAAACCAAAAACATGCTCATTATCGAAAGTGATGGAGTGAAAAAAATCCCAAAAAGTGTGTCTGTCTTCGAATTCAAGCTTCCCGACGGTGATATAGTAGAAGTCGAAGGAAAGAAAATCGTTGGAAGACCCGAAGATCGTACCAAAAATATATACAAGATTAAAAAATTCCGCAAACCTTTTAAATAATCCCGAAAAATCGGTTCACCATAAAAAGCAAACTCTAAACTTCGGGAATATCCCTTCACGAACCCCTGGAAAAGAATCACTATACTATGAGAGGAAATACGATGGCTAGAAACATAGGAGTTGACGTTACCCCCCCAAACAGGACATGCGACGATAAGCTCTGTCCATTCCATGGAAACCTACCAGTCCGTGGAAGGATATTTGAGGGTGTAGTTGTTAGTGATAAGATGCAGAAAACCGTAATAGTTAGACGCGATTACCTCTGGTACGTTAAAAAGTATAGGCGGTATGAGCGTAGGCATTCGCACACTCCCGCTCATAATCCTCCCTGCATCGATGCTAAGGTTGGGGATATGGTAAAAATTATGGAGTGTCGTCGAATAAGTAAAACCGTTGCATTTGTGGTTATAGAGAAAAAGGAGGCGCAGTGATGCCAAAAAGAGGTCGTGGGCGTGTAGGCGCGTTATTCGTTCCCGACATATCCAGAGGGTTGAACGTAGGTGCAAAGATACCTTGTGCCGATAATTCCGGCGCAAAGATAGTGGAAATAATTTCCGTAATTGGTTACAAGGGGCGCCTAAACAGGATAGCTTCGGCCTCAGTCGGAGATATGGCTGTGGTTTCCGTTAAGAAAGGAACTCCGGATATGCGGCGGCAGGTACTGCGAGCTGTGATCATAAGACAGAAGAAACCCTACCGTAGACCTAATGGTGAGTGGATTCAATTCGAGGACAACGCGGCAGTGATAACTAATCCGGAAGGGCAGCCGAAGGGCTCAGAAATCAGAGGGCCGGTCGCCAAAGAGGCGGCTGAGCGCTGGCCACGCTTAGCTGGCGTTGCAAGCATGATTGTTTAAGTTGGAAGGGGAATAAAAACGATGAAATCCAAAAAACCTCGTGTTCAGAGAAAAAGGCTTTACACAGCCCCCAAGCACTTGAGAAGGAAAATGATTAGTGCGTCTCTTACACCTGATTTAAAGGCGAAATATGGTATCAGATCTATGCCCATCCGCAGAGAGGATGAGGTTGTTGTTATAACGGGCTCGTTTGCTGGTTTGGAAGGTAAGGTAGAAAAGGTAGACACTAAAAATTACCGATTACACATAGAAGGCGCCACGATAGAGAAGGCGGACGGCACCACTATCTTTTATCCCGTACACCCGTCCAATGTAATGATAAGCAAAATCAAGCTGGATGACAAACGAAGGAAAGAAATTCTTAAGCGAAAAACAGGGGCTATAGAGGTCGATTAGTTTGGGCAAACACGGAGCAAGAAAACAGCAGAAAAGGATAGCTTCACCGAAGATTTGGCCAATACGTAGAAAGGAGGCCAAGTGGTCAGTCAAGCCTAGAGCTGGGCCACATGGCGCCAAAGAATGTTTACCTCTTCTAATACTGGTCCGCGATATCCTTCAGTACGGTTACAGTTATCGTGAGGCGAAGCGTATCCTCTCAGAGGGGAACGTTAAGGTTGATGGGAAAATTAGACGCGACCACAAGTTCCCCGTCGGTTTGATGGATGTAGTTGAAATAACCAAAGTGAATGATTTTTACCGTATACTACCCGTTCCAAAGAAGGGACTGAGGCCGATTCCCATAGAGCCCGAGGAGGCTTCTTACAAACTGTGCCAAATCGAAAATAAAGTCACGGTGAGGGGCGGTCACTTACAACTGAACTTGCATGATGGGCGGAACATTCTGATACGAATAGAAAATCCCGAAATCTCTCCAAACGAAGTAGTTCCCTACAGCACGAGAGACACGCTGAAAATCTCAATCCCCGATCAGGAAGTATTGGGTCACATTCCTTTTAAGGAAGGAAACTTTGCCATTGTTACCAGTGGAAAAAACATGGGGTTTCAAGGCAAAATAAGGGAGATCATCCGTCGTTTCGGGCCTCACGCAAGTGTTGTTTCGTTGGAAGCACCAGACGGCTCCGTTTTTGAAACCGCGCTGGAGTACGTGTTCCCCGTTGGAGTGGATAAACCTGAAATTCAACTCATAGAAAAGACACTGGAGAGTTAACCCTTTGAGCGATAAGATGATTGAAAAAGAGCACTATTTGGAACACTGGAAAAAATACCCGATGCGGAAGCCTCGAATCGAAAAGGTAGTGGTTAACTTTGGCGTCGGCGCCAGCGGAGAGAAGCTGGTTAAGGCCACTAAAGTACTGGAAAATCTAACGGGGCAAAAACCTGTCCAATGCAAATCTAAACGCACCATCCGCGACTGGGGAATAAGAAAAGGAGAACCCATATCTTGTAAAGTGACTCTGCGTGGCGAAAAAGCCTACGAATTTCTAAGAAAAGCCTTCGAAGTCGTTGATATGCGCTTGAAATTAAAATCCCTGGACAAGAACGGTAACTTCGCCTTCGGAATCAAAGAACACATAGAGATTCCCGGAGTCCGCTACGACCCACAACTAGGCATATTCGGGATGGATGTATGTGTTTCGATGGAGCGCCCCGGATTCAGGGTAAAGCGAAGAAGAAAACAGCGTAGAAGAATTCCTCGCGCACATCGAATGACGAAAGAGGAAACAATTGTTTTCATGCAGGAGGAGTTTGGAGTATCCTTCGTAGAAGATGTTGAGGAGAGGTACTAAATGTCAAAGAAAAAGTTTGGTAAAGGCAGTCGCAAGTGCAAAGTCTGCGGGACCCACAGAGCGGTGATAAGACGGTACAACCTCTACATATGCAGAAGATGCTTCAGGGAAAAAGCTGAAAAAATAGGTTTCAAAAAATACGAATGAAGATAGAATAAATAGTGAGGTGGAACATTTGACGAGAAACGATCCAGTCGCGGATGCGCTGTGCAGCATAAACAATAGCGAGAGCGTGGGGAAAAAAGAAGTAATCATTAACATAGCCTCCAAGCTCATTGGGAACATTCTCCGCGTGATGCAAAAGCAGGGGTACATAGGAGAATTCGAATACATAGATGATGGCCGCGCAGGCAAGTTTCGAGTACAACTCTTGGGGCGAATAAACAAGTGCGGCGTTATCAAACCTCGATTCCCAGTAAAGTACAAAAACTTCGAAGAAGTAGAAAAACAGTACCTACCCGCTCCTGACTTCGGAGTACTGATAGTCTCAACACCATACGGAGTACTCTCGCACTACGAAGCAAAGGCCCGAAAAACAGGTGGTAGACTAATCGCCTACGTGTATTAAGGCGCCAAAATTATTCCAAGTGGCGCACCCTCACCAATTCTGGTATCTGATAAATTGTGAGATCTCTTGGCCCTGTGAGATTTGAAGCCTCCTTTTAATATGCTTCCTTCGTGACTACCGGGTTAGTGTTCTCTCATAGGTTGAGCAAGCGAAACAGTGTTAGCGGATAATTAAATTATTTTCCACTTGAGTTCATCACCT
>JAUQYY010000279.1 GCA_030587505.1 Candidatus Sigynarchaeota archaeon | reverse complement strand
TGGTGCGGCTTCCAGCCTTTCTAGTAGGTTGACCCCGTCGGTTATGAAGCTGATTTTTTCTTGGGTTGTTTTTCCTTCGTCGATTCCTACCGGTGCGAAGAAGAACTGGTGGCCGTGTGCTGTTTCGAGTAGTGCTATTCTGCGGAGTTTTTCAGCGTTGAACCTAGTTTTTATGTTTTTGAGAAAGTCGGCTGCGGGTAGGGAGCCTCTGACGATGGCGTCTACTTCTCCTGAACTGAGCATTCTTAGGAGAGTGTCTTGTGGGTTTGAGGACGTGTGGAACTCTGTCTTCAGGGTTGTTGGGGTGTGTTCGGGGTTTCCAACTATTATGACTCTGGCTACTCCTTCTTTGGCGGCGTTCTCCGCTGCTTGGACTGTTCTCTGAACGTACTCGTCCCTGTTACCGGAGCCTATGGCTACGAGGGATTTTGACTTCTTTGCGATGTTCACCAATTTTTCGTATATCAACGTGTTCACTTCTTTGGAGCTTTTTGGGGCTCCTTACTCAGCAGAGGTTAGAAGTACTCATGGGCGTTTTCGAGTGAGAGTTTTAGGAGTTGAACTGCGTTTGATAGGTCTTCGAGGCTTAGCACTTCGATTGGTGAGTGGATGTAACGGGTGGGTATGCTGATTGTGGCGGCGGGTATTCCTCCTCTGGCGGTGGCGACGGCTGTGGCGTCGGTTGTTCCGCCTTCGAAGATTTCGAGCTGGTGGGGTATGTTGTTTTTTTGGGCAGTTTCGGTGAGTAGTTTTAGAACCTTGGGGTGGGATATGAGGCCTCCGCCTAGGCTTTCGCGTCTGCCGTCTGCTATTGTGATTGCGGGTCCTTTTCCGACCTTTACGGGTATTTGTCTTTCTTCTACGCCGGGGTGGTCTCCTGTGGCTGTTACGTCAATGGCTACGGCGAAGTCTGGGTCGATTGTGAAGCTTGAGGTTTTGGCTCCTCTCAGCCCGACCTCTTCCATGACTGACGCTACGCCGATCACGGTGCATTCGGCTTTGACCTCTTTGAGTGTCTGTATGAGAACGGCGCAGCCGGCTCTGTCGTCGAAGGCTTTGCCGGTGACTATGCTGTTTCCGAGTTCGTCAAAGTGTCCGATCCACGTTATGGGGTTTCCCACTCTTACTCCCCATTCTTCGGCTTGCTCCCTGTTTTTGGCGCCGATGTCGATGAACATTTTGTCTCGGTTTATGGGTTTTTTGCGTTCCTCCTCGGGTAGGAGGTGTGGTGGAACCGAGCCTATTACGCCTTTGATGTCGCCCTTTTCGGTGTGTATGAGTACTCTTTGACCCAGCACCATTTGGTCGAAGAAGCCGCCTAGATAGGAGAAGCGTATATAGCCTTCTTTCTCTATGTATCGGACGAGCATTCCGATCTCGTCGGTGTGGGCAAGAATCATGGCTTTGGGTGAGGCTTTTGAACCCTTCTTGGTGCATATGAGGTTGCCCAGATTGTCCACCTTTATCTCATCAACATAATTGGATAGTTCCTCCTCAACAAGAGTCCTCACTTTTTCCTCATGGCCCGAGGGGCCTGTCGCTTCAACAAGCCTTTTGAGAAGCTGCTTAAGTTCCTCCATTGAATTTTTCCTCCGATTGCTTTACGACTGTAGGATTGTGAAGGTCTCTCCGCCTCACCGAGAAGCCCCCACTCCAAGGACAAAATCAACACGTTGTCGAGAAAGGGGGATTGCCTTCTCTCCGCGGACTACACGTGGCGTTCCAGCTCCACGAGGTGGTGTTAATTCTCGATGGAGAATCGCTAATCTGAGGTTAAACTTTTCCATACTTATAGATTTTGCATGGCACGCGGAAAGACGCACTCACAGCAGTCTTTGACGAGAGAAGCCAAGGTTCAAAAATGTGGGAGAATGGAGAGAGTTACACATGGCTGAGTAGCTGGCTCCGATGCCCGTAGGGGACTAATTGCTTCTCAGAAAAGGTTGAGGAGGAGAAGGAGGAGATCTCCGCAGAAGAAGGAAACGATAACCGAGGCGAGTATGATGGGCAGCAAGGGTTTTGAGACGTAGCACCAAACGCCGCTCCTTGGAGAGTACGGCGGAGCGGTGAACATGTCGGGGTTTCTCCCGCTCGAGTCTTCTTCCAGAGGGATAGGTCGCTCTCCGCGGACCGAGTTCTCATCTACGGGGGGTTTCAGGGGGTAGAGGTGTTTATTGTTTTTCGCCAGATTCAGGTTGACTCTTATACATGTGAGTAGGATGGTTAGCTTTCTCCACACGGATTCTGATTCGAATCCTTGGAACATGTTCCCCCTCTTTGGACTCTGCACTAGGTTGAACGAGAATATTAGAAGGTACACAGCGCCGAGAAGGAGGAGCGTGTCCGTGAACACCGTCAGTACGAAGAGGGGGGTGAGTGAGGGTGAAACGTTCACGGGTATGAGCAGCGAGGTGCAGATCAGAGCCTTCGCGTCGGCTCCCCCAAAAACTTTAAGAGCGTGGAGGAGGAGTGAGAGAAGGAAAGCGGCCACGAGGGATAGGCAGGTCACCAGCAGCTCGGCGGTGTAAATCCACCTGGCGGCGGCGATTATCAAGCCGCACACGACCATGAGTAGCCAGACGTGGTTTCTCACCCTTCTGGTTCTCCAGTCGCAGACGGCAGCATAACCAAGGAGAAGGAGGCACGTAGCCAGAGCAACGGTGTTTATCAGCGTTTGAAACAGTTTTATAACCCCGTCTAATGTTTTAATTTAGTCTGCATAGTTTTTCTGGGGGAAATTATAAAAACTCCTAGTTGTGCGTGTAGAAAGCCAAGATGCTAGGTTTGACGCTGTCTATCC
>JAUQYY010000275.1 GCA_030587505.1 Candidatus Sigynarchaeota archaeon | reverse complement strand
AGGTGCGTGCTCGCTCGAGCACCACTCGTCCGGGGGGTGCTCCTTCACGTCGCGGAGGCTCAGCCTAAACCCAAGAGATAAATTAGGGGGCATGATGATCTCCGGAGGAGTTCTATATCTTTCAAAGTTTATGCATATCATAACTAGAAGCCGGGGAACTCCTCCAAAAATAAACCTTAAGTTGACGATACCCGTAGAGTTAAAAAGAAGATATAGAGAAGACTCTAAAAAAATCCGAACTCTATTTTCTACGATTTACAAACTAAGAATATGATAAACATTGCGAAAGTTGAGATTGAAAATGTTTCAACAAACCTTGTCGTAGTCTATACGCAGGAAGAAGTAATAAAGTCATAACCGTTTATCTGTGTAAAAACATTAAAAAAGAAATCAGAAAAAAGGAGGCAAGAAGATGGGTAAAAATAAAATAAAAATGTGGTACGATGAAGACGTAGACATCCTGTACATCTCTCTGCGAGAGGGGGAAGGCATAGACTCGGAAGAGATCAAAGAAAACCTCCGCGTCGAATACAACAAGAAAGGGGAGGTCATAGGACTCGAAATCTCAAACATCAGCAAACTACTAACAAAAACCCTCGCTGAAAAACTGAAACAAGCAATCATGAATTAATACGTTAACAACCAATTCTCATCCTTGATTGGCACAAGTCGGTTAAAAATCGTCCTAATTTTTACAGTAAACAGGACGATAAAAGCTCCGAAAAAATGCAACCTAAAAAGGAAGAACAATCCTCCATGTTTTAAATGGAATTAGCACCAGGGCCCCCAGTTTCACCCCCTCTTCCAAATCAACTCATCACTTCCCATATGGTGATTAGTTTTATTTTTTCTTGCCCCCTTTCTTTTCTTTTCTCGCCTTTTCTTGTAGAGGGTCCGCTCAGAAAGGTCTAGAAGGGAGAAGGAGGTGTGTAAGGTGGAAAGCTGCGTGTGTCCACGTAGATCCGGAGAAGCGACTCATTCGGGTAACAGGTAGTCAAGAATGCATACAATGTATATTTTCACCGCTTTTATTAGATCCTTTATTAGGATTCTTTCGTTTGCTCCGTGTGCCAGCTCCGGTTGTCCCGGCCCAAAGAGCACGGTGGGTATCCCCACTGAGCGGAAGAACTTAGCGTCTGACCCGGCGTGGGAGTACACTTGGTAGATTTTGGCGTTGGGGTCTACCTGTTTAATAGCTTTTTCCACGAGTTCGATGGCTGGGGAATCCTCGCTCTTTTCCACCGAGGGCTCCCAGTAGGATACCATCTCCAGGCTCAGTCCCTCCCTTCCGGATTCTTTGATGATGTTGTTGACGAGGTTGCAGGTTTCCTCTATGGTTATCTCTGGGGGTATCCTGACGTCCAGTACGGCCGACGCCTCTGGGGGGATCACGTTGTCGGCGACTCCTCCGGAGACTCTCGTTACGTTTACGAGGATCCTGTCGAGAAAATTGTCTAACACCTCGTGCGGGATTCCGGCCAGGCTGCTTATCCTCCTGTAGAAGGGTTTTGTTTTCTCAATGAAGCTCTCTATGTATGGAGGCAGTTTGAGGTCTCTGTCTTCGAGCTCTTTGATTTTTGGGAGGAGGTCTATGAGTTTCTCGATGGCGTTGTCTCCGAGAAACGGTAATGCTCCGTGTGATTCCAAGCCCTTTGCTTTCACCTTTAGGGTTACTCCACCCTTCTCCATGACGCATATTCCGTATCCGAAGAGTGGGCTCATGGTGCACTCGGCAACAAGGGCTAGGTCACCGTTCTCAATGATGTCCTTTTTGATCAGGTAGCCTGTTCCGAAGTATCCGTCGGTCTCCTCGTCAGGCACGAACGAGCACTCGATGGAGCCCTGCAGCTCGTCGAGCACGTCGTGACTCTGGAGGATGGATAGTGCGCTTATGATGGTTGCCACTCCGCCCTTCATGTCTGAGGCGCCCCTGCCCCAGACCTCGCCGCTTTTAACTTCCCCGCCGAACGGGTCTGCTGTCCACACCTCGGGGTCGCCGACAGGCACCACGTCCATGTGTCCGTTCAGCAGCATTTTTCTGCCCTTCTGCTTGCCCACCTTCGCCACAAGCGACACCAGCCCCGGTTTTGGCTCGTACTTTTGCGGTTTTATCCCTATGTTGTTCAGGTAGTCGGAGATGTAACCCGCGATTTCTGTGGTGTCGCCCGGGGGGTTTACGGAGGGTATGCGGACGAGCTGGGAGAGGAGTTCAACGATTTTGTCTTTTTCCCTGTCAACGGTTTCGAGTATCTTTTCTCTATCAGGCATGGTAGCACCTTTCCTTTTTGTTGGTATTAGGGTTTTTTGGATTTTAATTTTGGGGTAAGTTAATAACTTTCATTGGTGAAATATTTATTATGACAGTTTCTATTCCTCTGAGAAGAGTGGTGCTTTTTAAGCACGGTTTGGGGTACTTTGAACGCAGAGGAAAGGTTAAGGGTGACGACGAGTTCAGAATCTCTTTCGGCGAGAAGGAGATCAACGACGTGCTGAAGAGCCTCATGGTAGACTACGGAGGCGGGAGAATCACCGCCGTGGACTATGAGGCGGCTCAGGAGACAAGCAGACTCCTCGAAAAGGTTGGAATACACATTCCAGTAGAGGACTCTCTAACAAGCCTGCTCAAACAGTTGATAGGCGCAAGGATAAGTCTAACCGCAGGAACAGAGGAACTCACTGGAAGAATCATTGGAATCGAAACAACAGAGGAGAAAGAAAACAGTGTTAAGAGGGAGAAAAAGTTTCTCGTCCTTCTGCAGGACGACACCATCAGAACCGTGAGCCTCACCGACATTAAGAGGCTTCAAACAGTGGACGAGGAAGTTAAAAAAGACCTAACATACTTCATAGACACCGTCTACGATTCCAGGAGAAAGAACAAGAAAACCCTAAACCTGCGGTTCAGAGGAGAGGGAGAAAGGGAAGTAGTGATAGGATACACTGTGGAGGTCCCCGTCTGGAAAACCAGCTACAGGCTCAACTACTTCGACGGAAACCTGTGGATGCAGGGCTGGGCGCTGGTAGACAATATGTCCGACGAGGACTGGACCGATGTCAACCTCACCCTGATAGCGGGGCTACCCATATCCTTCAGACACGACTTGTACTCCCCACGCTACATACAGAGACCCGAAATCAAAGTCAAGGAAACCACGGGAGTAACATCGATCAGCCTAGAGGAAGGCACGGAACTAGGCATAGAAGAAGAAGGGGGACAGGAAGAATACGCAAAAGAGGAGCTACCTAAGCTGATGAGAACCCTACGCCGCATAACTCCCTCAGCACCGAGGGCACCCCCCAAGATAGTCTACAAGGGTGGTGTGGAGGAAGCTGCGGTTGCGGCGGCTAAAACGGCGGCTGCGTCTGTTGAAACCGAGGCAGCTAAGGCTGGTGAGTTCTTCTTCTACAGTATTCCGACCCCCGTAACCATTAGGAGGAACCACTCAGCCCTTGTGCCCTTCATATACAGTGAGATTGAGGGAAGGAAGATACTCGTCTACAACGAGAACGCCCGCGTGGGAAACCCGGTGGCCTGCATAGAGCTGAAGAACGCGACCGGCTTAACCTTGGAGGAGGGCCCAGTCACCGTGTATGAGGAGAACTCCTACGCTGGCGAGTGCATGCTCCCATTTATGGTTGACGGTGATAAGCGCCTCCTCGCCTACGCTGTCGACCAGGATGTAACGGTTAACAAGGAGGTTAAGAGCCGAAACGAGTCGGTCCACGAGGTGGTCGTGAGAGGCCCGGTGGTGGAAGCCTATTACTATCAGATAAACGAAACAAGGTACAACCTCAAGAACAAAAGCAGAGAAGTCAAGGAGGTAATAATCGAGCATCCCAAGGAGTACGGGTTCGAGCCGTGGAAGACGGAAAAATTCGAGGAGGAAACCCCGAACTATTACAGGTGGAAAGTGAATCTGGAACCAGAGAAAAGCGTGAAGTTCACGGTGAAGCTGCGCAGACTCCTGAGTTCACACCTCAGCGTAACCGGGCTAGACACAACCCTCATAGAAACCTACTTCAGGAGAGGCCTAATAACCGAGGAGGAAAACCGGTTCCTCGAAAGAGTCGCTGAACTCCAGAACAGAATCAACGAGTAGAGGAAGAAATAGAAAACCTAGGAAAAGAAATGGAAGAGATCTTCGAGGACTAACAAAGACTCAGAGAAAACCTGAAGGTTCTGAAAGCCAGCAAGCAGGAAGCAGAACTCAAAGAAAGATATGTTTCCAAACTGGCGGCTCAGGAGGACAGAGTGGAAGAGATAAGCAAAAAGATAAGGGAATTGGAGAAGAAGAAAGACGAACTAAAGCTCGAAATGGACAGAATGATAAATGATTACGCCGAAAAACACAAAGAGAAAACAAAAACCTGAACCCCGCCAGCACCTTTCACACAAAAACGACAGCAGAGGGCGCAACAGTTAAAAAAGCGTGTGGAAAATTCAGAGCATGAAACTCGGGAGAAGCTTTTTCTCGAGAGACCCTGCCAAGGTAGCCCGGGACCTTCTGGGTAAAATTCTGGTGAGAAAATCCTCCGAGGGAGTGCTGAAGGGTAAGATTGTTGAAACCGAGGCGTACTACTCGAAGGGTGACCCAGCCAGCCACTTCCAACTCAGGCCGAGCGCCAGAGAATTCTTTAGGGAAAAACCTTCAGGAACGATTTACGTGTATTTCACCTACGGCAACCACTGGATGCTCAACGTTCTGGCGAAGGGTGAAAACAGAGGCGGAGGCGTCCTCATCAGAGCCCTGGAACCAGTGGAGGGAATAGAATTGATGAAGAAACGCCGAAAGGTGGAAAACGTAAGGAACCTCACCAACGGTCCGGGAAAACTGACCAGAGCCTTCGCGATAGACCGCTCCCAAAATGGTGTAGACGCCACCAAGGGCGAAACTCTCTACTTCGAGGAAACCGGGGAGAAACCAGAGATCATCGCAACGGGTAGAGTGGGGATAAAGCAGGGTGGGGAGATGCCCCTAAGGTTTTACATCAAGGGAAACAGATTCGTCTCGAAAAGGTAGGCTCCGCGTCGGGGCTAAATCTCTAAGCTCTCCAGTGTTTCTTTAAAAGTTTCGAAAGCGTTCTTGTCGTAGAGGACGTAGACCACCCGCTCAAGTCCCGTTTCACCCTTAAGGTACTCGACCGTTGTTCTGAGCATTATCTCCGAGGCCCGCTTCATGGGGAACCCGAAGATACCGGTGCTAATCGCGGGAAAAGAGATGCTCTTCAGATTCTTTTCGTCCGCAAGCTTCAGACTGTTCAGAGTAGCGTTTCTGAGCTTCTCATCCTCGTTACCCTCGCCCCAACGAGGCCCAACAGCGTGAATCACGTACTTAGCCTTCAGATTGCCACCGGTAGTAATCACCGCACCCCCAACATAGGTTCCTCCAATCTTATTACACTCCTCCTGGATTTTTGGGCCTCCCTTCCTCCTAATCGCACCGGCGACACCGCCACCCATTTGGAGAGCAGCGTTCGCCGCATTCACAATAGCGTCGGTGTCCTGCTCCGTAATGTCTCCTTGGATAATCTCCAACACCGTCTTGTTCACCTTTACCTCAACCATCAAACCACCTCAACCAACAGTTATCGAGCCGAATACCAAGTTGAAAACCTTAAACCTCTCAAATTCGCCTCCACAAAAATTACTTTCTGAGTTTCTATCTCAGTAGGGAATAATAAAAAGTTTCTCTTTTCTCCCAGCAGCAGGAAATGGAGGAGACTAATTTCAAAAAGGAGAATTTGGAATGCCGCGCTGGCTCAGTTGAAAAAGATTGAAGGAGATGTAAGAAAAGGTAAGGGAAGGAGAATTATTCCGGGGTTCTCAGGGTTTAAAGAATAGGGAAAAGCGGTCTTCGGAAAAGGGGTACTTGGAAGATATTGGTGGAGTGGGATTTTGAATAGTTGGATCAATTAATCTATTCTTACAGGAAGCCACCACTTGTGGGGGTACCGGTTGTCTGTGGCTTTCTTGCTTCTCGAATATTATGTGAGTTATTCTGTCAATGCTCTCTTTAACATTTATGTTTTCGACAACACTCGTCTCGAAGTATTGTGCGTTAATTTTAGAGCTGTATTCTCTCGCCTCCTCCTCATCCACCTGTCGGGGGAGGTCAATTTTGTTGCCGATGAGTATGCATGGCGGATCCGGGAGGATTTCGTTTACCTCTTCCCGCCATTTGTCGAGGTTTTCGAAGGTTTCACGCCTCGTGACATCGAAGACGTAAACAACGCCTCGGGCACCACGATAAAAGTTCTGACGGACAATCTTGAACTGAGGCTGCCCGCCCAGGTCCCAGATTTGACAGTTAATCTGCACCCCATTAATGTGCATGCTTTTTGAGGCGAAGTTGGAGCCTATTGTGGGGAGGTAGTTTTCGCTGAAGGTGTTCTGGGAGTATTTTTTGACGAGGCTTGTTTTGCCTACTGCCCCGTCTCCGACCACTATGATTTTGTAGGTGTACGCGGGGTTGGACAGTGGTTTCCCTTCCCTTCATTCCTTTTCCTTATACTGTAGTTTAGCTACATAAT
>JAUQYY010000267.1 GCA_030587505.1 Candidatus Sigynarchaeota archaeon | reverse complement strand
AAATAGGCTACAAGAACGCCCATGGAGGTATAGTAAATCATAGGCAGCATTACGTGATTTCCAAAATTCGCCAGTCGGTCTCCTCCCTCCCAGATGATCCAAACTATGAGAGACCATACGGATCCCGCGAAAATTACAAGAGCTCGCTTCCACCCCACAAAATATCCCATAGCGCCAATGAGCGGTGAATTCGAAATTCCCAAAAAATCAGGCAAGGGTCCATGTGCCAAAAACGCATAAGCCGTTTGCTGCCATCTTGGTAGCGCCTGTAACCACCACGTTTTAAGTGTGGTAAACCAACTCGGATAAATCGGCGTAGTGGGAAACTGGAACAAGTTCTGCCTCAGAGAGAGTCCCAAAGCCGTGAACACACCCGTGTAAGCCGCTGCAACTCCCATCCCCCTCAAAAGCCTGCTTTTCGCCTCTTCGACATCCCCCAATCCTTCAATAGTTCTGTAAATTGGAACCACCTGTGGCCAAGGCAGCTTTAACAACTGCTCTTTGAACGGCAATAACATGAAGAGACCCGTTATACCCGCAAAAAGCCCTAAAGTAATCAGAAGCTCGGGCGAAAGTATGGTGTCATACCATAGCTTACCCCACCAGTTTCCTGTAATATTTTGAAGATAAAAAATAGGGTCAAGTCTCCTCTCGCTAATCATCTGAGAATAAATGACAATCGCGGGTAAGCTGGCTATCACGCTGGTGCCAACAAGAACCGAACCCTCTGCAATACTAGTGATTACGACGTTTTCTCTAGGGTTATACTTTCCTCTAATTGACAGAAAAATGTATCCCAGTAGTATAGTACCCGCTATAAAGGTGACCCCGGTCTTGAGACTGACATAAATCGCGAGAAAAACGTAAAGCGTACCAATGAGACAACCGTAAATTACCGCCCTCAACGTAAAAGGTGAACGCTTGGGAATCTCCGGTTCGGTTTCAGCTGAAGAATCTCGTTCAGTTTCCTCCGACAAGAAGAGTACCCCTAACGATTTTCAAGTAAGGAATTCTAACTCCTCTCCTTCTATAAAAGTTTTTTCTCAGTTCTATACCACAACACAATTTCGATATCATCCTCTTGGTACGCTTTTTGATTCATCCCATACTAGACCGGTTTTCTACAGGCAACCACCACTTTATAAGCAAGCTAAATCCTACTAAAAACCTCAAAATCAGCAAACGCACACGAAAGACTCAAAACTTCTAAGAACTCAAATGGTTTAACCTTCCAACATCAGGAATTCAACAAGATTAGCCTCCAAGAAATGGGAAAGACTTTTTAATAAAAAATAACAACAATATTTTCACTGGAAACACATACACACGCGAGGGCCCATAGCTCAGCTTGGTTAGAGCGTTCGGCTGATAACCGAAAGACCTTGCGGGTGTTCCCCGAAGGGGTCGAAGTCACGAGTTCAAATCTCGTTGGGCCCACCATCACTCCTTAATTCTAACTTGATGCAAAGAGTTTTAAATGCCTGAAAAGCATTTACATGAATGGTGCAATGTTAACGATAGATTTAAATTAAACTCTCCGTATAACAATTTCTTGACCAAAGTAGCGGGAAGAGTGGCGCTTGTTAGCGGGATAGACGAACCCTCCCATAGAGGGTTCGAGTCCAAGGTAGATTCGCTCTTCCAGAGGAAGAGAAAGCCCACTCAGGAGATCCCGCGGGGCTCATAACCCCGAGATCGGTGGTTCAAATCCACCTCCCGCTACCATTATTTCTAACTTCTCGCTCTGTGATTGTCAGTGATTTCGTGTGATTATTTTTTATATAACTATCTTTTAGAAATTGTAAAGAATTTTTTTAAGCTATTTTTATCCCTATGAATCTCCAGAGAGGACATATCCACTTTAGGTAAAAGTGTTTTGCGTAGAGTTCCACAAGGCCGGGAAGTTTTTTTGATATTTTTTGTTTTATTTTTCTTCCGGCTTCATTTGGTGATGGTTCATGGAAGGATTTTAGTTTTAGGCTTAGCTCTATTGAGTAAAGGTCTATCCCCTCTCTTTTGAATATGTGAATCATCTTTGGGAATGTTGGTTGGAATGGCACATACGTTTTGGTGGCTCTTCCTGTTGCTCTCACGTATATGTCTGCTAGTTTTCGGGGTAGGAGTGATTCAAAGGGTAGAGCGTAGTGCCCGTCTCTTAAAACTATTAGGGGCGCGATTCTGTTGGGGCAAGTTACATATACCAGTCCTCCGGGTTTTAGTACTCTGCTTATTTCTTTAACGCATTTTTCCGCATCTTCCACGTGTTCTATTACGTCGTTGCAGGATACTATGTCAAAGGTTTCATTTTTGAAGGGGAGGTCTAGGCCGCTTCCCCTCAAAAGGTACACTTCCTGTTTGTTGTCTTGCGCCCATGACCGTGCTATTAGTGGATACATTTTTTCAATATCTATACCTACTGTCTGTGCTCCTCCCTTGGAGAACGCTATCGATATTCCTCCCGAACCGCAGCCGAGGTCTAATACCCTCTTGTTTTCCACATTTTTGAAGCGGTTCAGGAGGCCAACGATTTCTTCTCCTCTTTCGATTCCTTTGAAGGTGTATTCCGTGTAGGGCTCGTATAGTAGGTGTGTTGGGGGGAGGAAGGGCCCCACGAATTCGTCCCATAGTTCTCTCGTTGTTTTTTTCCTGGCCATTTTTTCCCCGCCTAATGAGTAAACTTTGCGTTGACATTTTACTATAAACTTTCTTCGTCTAATAACTTTTTATGGTGTAGTACGCTTCATTTGTCCTCAGTAGTAGATAAACCCTTTTTGGGAGTTTTCCTGTTGGCTGTATATCCTTCTACGGACTCTGATTCTTAGAGAATGTGATATTCACGTTATTTGTTGTAGAATGTTTGTAACATTAATTATGTATTCAAATTTGTGATGAGTGTTAGTCACTTTGCCATTTTTCTGGTTATCTTGAGTTTTCCTTCCTGCCGATGAATATCCAGAACGGGCTTATCCACTTTAAGTAAACGTGTTTGCAATAAAAATTTATGAGTCCTGGAAGTTTCTTGTATACTGAAGCATTTTTAAACGAGTTGATCTTGTTTTGGAGTTCGAATGAGTAGAGTCTTATTCCCACATTTTTAAACATTTTCACAAGTTTCGAGTATGTGGGCAGAAATAGCACTTCTGTTTTTTCTCCTCTGCTAGTGGCTCTCACGTACACGTCGGCTAGTTTTCTTGGAAGGAGAACTATAAACGGTAAAAAGTAATGGTTGTCTTCCCATATGAGTCTAGGGGACATCTTATTTGGGCATGTGATATAAAGCAAGCCGTTTCTTTTGAGTATGCGGGATATCTCCCTCACGAGTTTCTCTGGCTTTTCCAAGTGTTCGATGACATCGCTGCAGATAACCACGTCAAACGATTCATTTTTGAAGGGTGTTTCCTCTCCGCTTGCAAGCATTTGGTTTAGTTTCACTCCATTTTCTTCCGCCCATCTCTGGGCGACGATGGTATACTTTCTCTCCGTATCAAAATTAACTGTTTCCACATTATTTTTGACGAACGCTATGGATATCCCTCCGGAACCGGAGCCGATGTCTAAGACGCGTTTCCCTTTTAGCTGTTTGAATTTTTTTAGAGTGTCGAGTAACCACTGTCCTCTTTCTATTCCCATAAAGGTGTACTTCAGGTACAACTCGTAGAGCTTGTAAGATCCTGGCACTACCGGTGTGATGAGTTCTTTCCAGAGTTCTTGGGCAGTTTTTTCGCGTGCCATGATAATGCCTCACTTGGGAGTGTTTCGAACTAGAGTTACGAAATTAATAAATCTTTGGTGTATCCATTGTGTACTCTCAAAAAATAGTCTCAAATTTCTGATATTTAAAGTCTGTAGATTCCCTTCCACTCTCACCCATATAGGCTTTGGTTTTGGTAATTTTCGGGATAGTTGCTCTTCTGTATGGCTTGTTGGGCTATGGATAATTCTTTTTCTAAAGCCTTTTCGAGAGACCCGAACTTTCTACGGATTTGCTCCTCAACAGGTACGCATAGCTTTATTGCTTGGCTCATGTGAGTGCGTTCTACGAGCGGGCTTTCCTCTTCTAGAGTGAGGTCCCCCGCCATTCTGATGACCCCTCCAAGGTCCCTGAGCCTTAGGGTTAACGCGTTTTTCTTACCGTCGATTATTTCTGCTCTTCTTTTGGCCTCCTTGATTAGTTCCTGGATCGCCTCTCTCGTCACGTGAGGGATTCGGCCATCCGCAACAACCTCTTGGGCAACAAACTGGGCGATTTTAGCTCTGTTTTCGGGGGTGTCTGGCATCGTGGAGTTCAATAGTACCTCGTACCCGTTGCCTTGTATTCGGGATCTGAGAGGGGAGAGCACAAGTTTAAGATTGTTTATGTTTACTGCGCCGACAAAAATAAAGTCGCAGGGAACTGAATCAACTCTAACACTTGAACCGCTGCTCTGAGGATTTCTTCCACTAATGCCAAATTTTTTGTCTTGCATAGCGGTTAGAAGGAATGTTTGCAGATGCCCTAGCTGAGGCAACTCATCTATGTATAAGACGCCCTCGTGGGCTTCGTGAATCAGCCCCGGTACTACTCTAGTGTAGGGTGGGGTGCCGAGCTCTGGATGGTTACCATAGGGGTCGTGTTTCACATCCCCCAAGAGTTCGGTTTCGCTTGCACCTGTTGCTTGGAGAAAGGTCTTCCTTTTTAGAGGCACAAGAACTTTACTAGGTCTACTCTTCTCTATTTCCCGGAGTTTTTCGAGGGCATTTTGATCCAAAACCCTCACTGACGGTTTTAATGGATCGCTACCCACCTGCTCGTACACCGTTACCTCCTGTCGGCCATCAACTCTCCTAATATGCGGCACAATTCTGTTTGTCTTGTTCTGCTTTTTTGATGAGTTGAACATCTCAGTTTCAAAAAGATCTCGAAAAGGCGACGCTGCTTTTCTCTCATCATAAATCTCTTTCTCCTCGCCGCACTCCTCACATCTCAGTTTTAAAGGCGAACTTAACGCTCCACAACTTCTGCACCTGAACCCTAGCTTTATAGCTACCTCTGGGGGGATTTTATCTGGCGTAACAATTTCACCAATCTCATCTCTATTCGCCTCTCCTCCCCTCCTAACCTCTACGAAGGGTCTCTCTGGATTTTTTGGATTATCCACAACCCATATCTCCTCCTTGGGCGCTGGGAGTAAAAAAGCTATGGCTTGAGCTATCATGGACTTTCCAACACCTGGATACCCGACCAATAGTAGGTGCCTTCTCTGTCGAACCGCCAGTTTAGCCATTTTAACAGCGTGATCCTGGCCTATCACCCTGTCCAAGGGATTTTTGGGTATCGCGATATCTTCCGTGGTTTCAAGCTCTTCTAGGTAGAATCCCAGAGCAGGATTCAGCAATGCGCTACGAGTACTTGTCAATCTAACAGCACCTCAGCTAATTAACAAGAGATTAATCTCCCGATAGATAAAATCAAGTATTCCCCTTGTGATATTTGAAAGGGGGGTATTCCCTCTAAAACACGAATCACACATCAGTTCGTACAGGCGTCAAATCGAGACTTGAGATACCTGGTAATAGGTGACTTCTCCCTGCCTGTTTATTACTGCCATTATCAACCGTTTTCTTGCGCTGACAGCTAACTTCGTAACTCTGTCTAAATCTTCCAGCCCGATGGGGGCGCCTTCAATTACAGTGTAGATGAGACTCTTTGAGGTATCAGTTCCGAGTTTTGCGCCCCTAGGATATAACCTGAAGTCGATCTTCCCCCCAAAGCCCTCCCTAACAATATATCCACGTGATCTTAAATCCCTATAGACCAGATACTTTATCCAGAGGTCTGGATTTGATTTCATGAAAATCTTTGTAAGAGCCTTGAAATCCAGACTTTCATCGTTATCATTACGTACGTCCAGCCTGTTTCTCTCCACTAGAAGTAGGGTTTCAACTGGTGATAGCTTGAGTGTTCCGTCCTCCTGAATTTCTCCATAAAATCCTCTCTCGTAAATTCTCTCCGCGTCATCTGCGTTGACTATCACTCCCTCGTCCGTGAGACGGCCTACCGCCTTCTCTTCTACCTCTTCCTCCCCTGCTTCCCTGTCCTCGTCTTCCTTTCTTTCGTTCATTAGTTTGCCACCATACTTTTATTACGTGCTACTTTTTATTTTAATTGTCTAAAGATGCGCCTACCGGTGCCAAGTTATGACATATGACCAATTAGAAGATACGCTTAAAAAATTTCTGAATAATCCCGCAAAGATTGTACTACTTGGTGTAGGAAGTGAATTTCACGGCGACGATTATGTTGGAGTAATAATCTGCAAAAGGTTAAAGAACCACGTTCCTGAAAACGTTTCCATCATTGAAGCAGGAGTATCTCCCGAAAATTTCACGGGTAAGCTGCGTAGAATTAATCCTTCACACATAATTCTAATCGATGCTGCTGATATGCGCTCAGCGCCTGGATCAGTCAGAATAATCAACTCCTCCGACATAGGAGGTCTCTCCATTTCGACTCACCATCTCCCCCTAAGCATGTTTATTAACTACCTGGAGGAATCCACGAACTCTTCAGTAATCTTTATCGGCATTCAACCCAAATCCACCAACTTTGGCGAATCACTTTCCTCCGAACTCGAAAGAGTCGCACAGAATCTTTCCCATGTATTAGAAAAGGTTTTTCGTGAAATCTTCACTAACCTCACTCCAGAAAATAATTCTAAACAAT
>JAUQYY010000264.1 GCA_030587505.1 Candidatus Sigynarchaeota archaeon | reverse complement strand
TTTCAATCAATTTTTAGGATGGAAAAAAGTAGAGTTATTGATTGATTTTCTAACGGTTCTCTGTCTTTCGTTTCGGTTTTGCTATTTGTTTTATTGGTATCTTCTTCGGAACCAGTCCGGTAGCACGTAGCCTACGTATGCTGGCACCGCTGATATTAGCGCCATGGTCCACCCGACGAACAGAAAGATCGTCCAGCCTCCGAGGATGCTGTCGATCAGGTAGCTTGCGAAGAACAGGACGAAGAGGACGGATGTTAGTGATACTAGGAGGAAGCCCCTCTTGTACAGTTTGCTTTCTGTTAGCCGCATGGCTTTGATGGCGTAGTAGGCGAGTATTCCCTGGGTTACGAGTCCTAGGATAAAGACGAGGAACCAGTTGAGGGTTATGTAAATGTTCACTATGAGCACTGTGATAACTACGCCTAGGAAGATGAGGTAAGGAATAACGTACTTTTTATCGACTTCCTTGAAAGCTTCGAGGGTGAACAGGTAGAGGAACAGGTGTCCTATCCCCGCGGCTATAAGTGAAGCGCTCCACTGGTAAATCAGAAACACCGGATAGCCTTCAACGTGTATGACAAGTGAGGTTGTTAGCTGGTCGAAGATGAGGACTATTCTTCCAAATTCAAAGGGGACATAGTAGCCGGTAAGTATGAATGGGAGAAGATAGTCCATCAGCAGCAAACTCCAATACTTGGTGTAAATTAGGTGTCCATACGCGGCGAAGATGCCACCGAAGGTGAACATTAGGTAAGTTAAGGATAGGTATTTGACCGCTGGTCTCCGCTTCGCCCGGTAACGCATCGCGAATATTCCGGCGAAGGTGAGGAGTAGCACCGCCATTAAAATCTCGTATACGACCAGTTCGTACAATATGCTTAGACTAATCACCTTTCACATCTCCAGAATCGTTGTTTGACTATCAGATTCAGATATTTGGTACGTTTAATGTCATTACTTTTAGAGAAAATGTCTTAATTATAGCTTTTGCCTAGAAACATGTTGTTTTCAATAAAAAACCACTTTTAATGGCTCTTCCTTTGCGGTCTTCTCTACAATGTAATACGTGTAGCGTCTTCAGGCTTCACAAGAATATTTAAGAAGCTGTAAAACCGATTCTTTGTCAAGCACTTAGAATGCTAGTTTAAGCTGATGAGTCGGATTTGACGATTCCTATCCACTCTAACCATTTTTTCAGATTAGAAAATTGGTGGAAGTGAGAAGAGTTGAGAATTAAGAGAGCTCTTATCAGCGTTTCAGACAAAAGGGGAGTTGTTGATTTTGCTAAAAGACTGCACGAGTTAGGTGTAGAGATAGTTGCAACTGGGGGAACCGCGGAGCTGTTGAAGAGTTCGGTTCCCGTGGTGCCTATCTCCAGTATAACAGGTTTTCCAGAGATGCTCGATGGCCGCGTGAAGACTCTTCACCCCAAGGTTCATGCCGCCATACTTGCAAAGAGGATTCCCGAGCACCTTAGGCAGCTAGAAGACCACGAAATCACACCCATAGACCTGGTGGTGGTTAATCTTTATCCTTTCAAGAAAACAATCGAGGAGAGCGACGACTTGGAAAGAGCTCTTGAAAACATTGACATTGGCGGCGTGGCTCTGATTAGGTCCGCTGCGAAGAACTACAGGGATGTTGCGGTTGTGGTGAACCCCTTTAGATACGGGGAGATCATTGAGGAGCTGGAGGAGGGAGGGGACATCAGTGAAGCGACAAGGGAGCGGTTGGCTGTGGAGGCTTTCCTGCACACCGCTGAGTACGACGATACAATTTCGAGCTTCCTGCAAAAGAAATTCATGGGTGTGAAAGGGTTTCCCGAAAACCTGAGTCTGAGGTATCAGAAGATTCAGGAGCTGAGCTACGGGGAAAACCCGCATCAAGAGGCAGCGTTTTACCGGGAGCTGGATGTTACGGAGTCCTGCGTGGCCAACGCGGTTCAGCTGCACGGCAAGACTCTTTCCTTTAACAATATTTACGATGCGAACTCGGCCTTTGAACTGGTTAAGGAGTTCGAAGAGCCTGCCGTTGCAATCATAAAGCACACAAATCCCTGCGGCGCCGCAATTGGGAAAACAATAAGCGAAGCATACCGGAAAGCCCATGAAACCGACCCGGTTTCCGCCTACGGAGGCATTGTGGGTTTAAACCGCGAGGTAGACAAGGAAACCGCTGAGCAAATAGTTTCCACATTCAAAGAGGTGATTATAGCCCCCAGCTTCACCGACGAGGCCTTAGACATACTGAAGCAGAAGAAGAATTTGAGACTGCTGAAAACTCCTCCCCTAACGGGTTTCCATCAAGGCTGGGACATGAAAAAGGTCGTTGGTGGGATTCTGGTGCAGACCCGGGACGTTGCGAAGCTGGATCCGAGTCGGTTCCGGGTGGTGAGCAAGAGGAAGCCTACCGAGAGTGAATGGAAAGCGGCGCTTTTCGGCTGGAGGGTTGTCAAACACGTGAAGTCGAATGCTATAGTGCTTGTAACCGAGGATATGGTTGTCGGAATCGGAGCTGGCCAGATGAGCCGGGTTGACGCGGCGAGAATCGCCATTGAGAAGTCAGGGGGAAGAACGAAGGGCACGGTTCTCTGCTCAGATGGTTTCATTCCTTTCAGAGACACCGTCGACGAAGCAGCGAAGGTGGGTGTAACCGCGGTGATACAGCCTGGGGGCTCAAAGAGAGACGCTGAGGTCACCGCGGCTGCGGATGAACACAACATGGTGATGATCCACACCGGGGAGAGGCACTTCAAACATTAACCCGATGTGCACACCGGTGAGCTGGATTCGCAGAGTTTTTAAGGTGCCTAGTTCTTGTTTTTTTCTAGGCAAAATCCATCACTGATTTCCACCCTTTTTAGAAGGATGTCGCTATGCAGGAGCTGCTTATTCCCGGAGAGGTTGCGAAGCTGCTCAAGAAGCAGAAATACCAGATTGTGGGAAGACACTCGGCGGTGAAAAAGTGCCGCTGGCTGCACAACAGTCTGGTTCAGAACAGACACTGCTACAAGCAGGAATGGTACAACATAAAGTCCCACAGATGCCTCCAGATGACCCCCACGGTTATCTACTGCACGAACCGCTGCCTCTCGTGCTGGAGGGTGGAACCCGGAGACCACGGATACGAATGGGATCAATTAGCCATTAGAAACCTCGAAGTGGATTCCCCAGAGGAAATAGTTGAAGGGTGCCTCAACGCTCAGAGGAGAATCCTGTCAGGATTCAAGCCCTCCAGCCATCCCAAGGTTTCATGGGATAAGTGGAGAGAGGCCATGGAGCCGAAACACGCTGCTATAAGCCTGGCTGGGGAGCCAACCCTCTACCCCTATCTGAGCGGTTTGATTGAAGAGTTTCACCGAAGGGGGATGACCACCTTCCTGGTAACCAACGGAAACATGCCCGAGGTTCTCGCTGAGATTACCGAGCCCACTCAACTCTATGTTTCTGTCTATGGGTGGAGTGAGAGCGTCTACCGGAGGGTTTGCCGCCCTCTCCTCAAAGACGCGTGGAGCCGTTTGATGGAAACCCTAGAGCTGCTCAGCAGTTTCAAGTGCCCCACGGTTATGCGTTTGACCCTGACTAATGGTTTGAACTTCTCTAACCCTGAGGAGTACGCAAAGCTTGTGGCGAAGGCGAATCCCACGTATGTGGAGTGTAAGAGCTATGTTTCTGTCGGGTCCTCCATACTCAGAGGTTTGGGTGCGAAAAACATGATAAGGGCTGAGAGCATAAAGAACTTCGCCGAGAAGGTTGCCGAATGTTCCGGTTACCGGGTTATTGGCCACTCGGTTCCAAGCAGGGTTACTCTTCTGAGTCGGCTAAAGAAACCAATTAAACTGGCCTAGGTTGGTGTTGGTCTTGGAGAACATTACCGAGGAGGTTCTCGGTTTAGCCGTTGCGGTTCACCTCTCCTCCATAGGCTACTACACCGTTTTGAAGCCGGAAATTCGTGGAAAGAAGTACAGCCCCAGTGTTGCGGCTATTAAACCCCGATTGGGTGAACTGAAGAAACGGGCTGATAGGGGGCTTATTCCCCCAATAATTGCTTATTCTCTTGATGATTCGGAGTGGGTGGAGGAAGACACCCTCGTGCGTGAGGCTGAACTGGGAATCGACTCCCCTGAGAATCTTCTGAAAGAGTGCTCGGGCTGGGTTGAGAGAAGGGTTGAGGGTGGAGTCACCTACCTGAAGCTGAAGGACTATCTGGTTCCTTCGAGAGAGTGTGTAATGGTTAACTGTGGGTATGAGAATCCAATTAGGGCTATACGCACACTGAGAGACCTGAAGGACTGCTGCAACAGGGCGTATCTGGTGTTTCCCTTCTATGTGGATGAGGTTTTCATGGACCACTGTGTTGATAGTGGCGTTGGACTGCAGGTTTTCCACGGTGAGTTGGGATTCTTTAAGGAGCTGGTACCCGCGGAGTTCGATGAGGTAACCAATCTCAAATCTTTCAGGTATCTGTGTGAGCTTGTGATTAATGAAAATCTGCCCCACAGGTTGGGGTGAGATTAGCTGAGGGTTTAGTTTTGCCTCGCAGTGTGGTTGTTTCCGTTTCGGGTAAGGGTGGTGTGGGAAAAACAACGTTCACAGCTTTACTTTTGAGGGGTCTTACACGTCTGGGCGGCTACGAGGTGCTAGCCATAGATGCGGACCCCGCCATGAACTTACCATCCGTTCTAGGGTGCGAGGTTAAGGAATCTGTCGGAGACCTGATTGAAAGGCTTGAGAAGGAGGTAGATCCAGACGAGGTCACCGCCTCTTTTGAGCAGATGGTTTGGGAGACCATAACCGAAAGCAGGGGCTTCGACCTTCTCGCCATGGGGTTCACCGAGCGGGAGGGATGCTACTGCACCGTGAATCGGGTCCTAGCCCGAATAGTGGACTCCGTGACCATGTTTTACGACTTGGTTCTTATGGACATGGAAGCTGGACTGGAACACCTCAGTCGGAGAACCGACAGGGACATAGACGTGTTCTTCATTGTTACAGACCCCTCACGGATGGGGCTTCAAACCGCTGGTAGAATAATCAACATCACAAAAACGCTGCACATTAACTTCAAGCATATGTACCTTGTGGGCAACAGGTTCCCAGAAACGGCTGAGAGAACTCTCTACGCTTTCGCTGAGGAGAACGGGGTTCGGTGCGCCGCCTTCCTGCCCTTTGATCCTAATGTTTCACGTTTCAACCTTCAGGGGAAGCCCCTACTTGAACTTCCCGACGACTCGCCGATTCTGTCGCCTCTTAAGAACATAATAGAAAACTGCATAGAACCGCTTCTGTAACTTCTGTTCGGCTCCCTTGGTTGGGGCTATTTTTAGAGCCTAAATTTTTAAATCCTTGAAAATAATTGTGTAACATTCCAACATTCTAATGGAGTCGGTGAGATTGGTTGAACTGACAGAAGACACCGTAAAGTTCATAAAAGGAGCTTTGAACTCCTCACCCTTCTACAGACTTTTGGGAATGGAAGTTGTGGACATCAAAGAGAACTACTCTAGGCTAAGGATACCCTTCAAAAAGGAACTGCTTCAGATCCAGGGGGTTGCCCACGGGGGTGTGGTGGCGTCAATAGCCGACGCTGCAGTGGCCATAGCGCTGTTCTCACTGGTAGATCTGAACGACATTCTGTCAACCATCGAGCTGAAAGTGAACTACTTGGCCCCCATAAAATCGGGAGAAATAGTCGCTGAGGGGAGAATAATTCACAAGGGTTCAAGGATCGCTGTCGGAGAAGCAGATGTTTGGAACGAAGGCAGACTCGTAGGAAAAGCCCTTTCCACGTACATGGTCCTGAAGAGTAAGGGGCAGTGAGTCACCAGAAGCAAAGAGTAGAACGAAACCTAGCCACGGTGCATTTGTGATTTATCGAAGATGAATCCATTCTTGGCGTAGAGTGTTCTGTTTACTTTATTTTTTTCGTGAATATTGTTCGGGTGGAGGTGATTCCCTTTATTTTTCTGACGTTTTCGAGTATGAAGTCTATTCCCGGCTCAACATCTATTATGTCTATCTCTGCTAGGACATCGTACTCTCCGGTGAGCAGGTAGACAGATTTGACTTCGGGGATTTTTGCGAGCTTCTCGGCTACTTCTACCTCCCTACCAACCTCTACCTTAGCGATAAGTATTATCACTCTTACTCTCTCCGGGGATTGCTAGTCTTTTTCCTCTCTATAGGTTTTTTGGCTATTTAAATTTCTTGAAAACCTGGCTTTTTCAGCGCCGGCTCAGCTCTTTGATCTTTTGAACGATGAGGGGCAACGCTACGTCCGATGTCTTGCTAATTACAATGTCGCATATATCCGAAATGCCCGTTTCGTAGGGGTTAATCTCAATCAGCCACGCATTGTTCATCTGCTTGGCTCTTATCGGCAACCCCGCCGCTGGGTAGACCAGCGCCGATGTTCCAATTGAGAGCATGCAGTCACACTTCATAGTCTCGAGTATACACTTTCTGATTACGTCCTCGGGTATCGGTTCCCCGAAGAGCACAGTGTCTGTTTTGATTATTCCTTTTCCGCAGTCGGGACACTTGGGTGGGAGGCTGTCTGGGTTCACTTGTATCGTGTGTGGTTCAAATCTCCTTCCGCAGTCTACGCACCTGAAGAGAAAAGCGTTTCCGTGTATCTCAGCGATGTTCTGGCTCCCAGCTTTCCTGTGGAGGTCATCGATGTTTTGCGTGATTACACACTTCAGGTATCCCATCCTTTCGAGTTCCGCCAGTGCAAAGTGTGAGGGGTTTGGCTCGGCGGTTGTTAGCCTCTCCATGAATTCAAGGTAAGGACCTTTTCTGTTTATCCTTTGCTCCCACCACTTCACAGGATTCTCCAGAAATCTCTGGTAACTGTTGGACGGTGGTTCCCCGTGCTTGGTCCAGATGCCTCCGGGGCCCCGGAATGGGGGGATCCCGCTCGCGACTGACACGCCTGCTCCTGTAAGAGCTACAACGTACTTTGAAACCATAATTATTCTTGCAACGTCTTCGATTTCTTCTTCGTAGCTGTTAGTGGCTTCCCTCATTTCACGTCATCCCTCTCCGAACTGGAACATTTTTGACAGGTTCAAAGCAAGATGGATAAGGATGTGTATAATCTTCCTCACTTTGTTTAAATTCGTTTTCGTCTCCCCTGACGCTTCATTCATCGGATAGGAAAGATTCAAATTAATGGTTTACGTTATCTTCACAAATTCCGCGTGTTTGATCCGGCGCTTTGAATGGTTTAGAGGCGTGTGAAAATTGGGTAGCGATGAACCAGTGAAATCAACTGATTTAGAGAACATAATTCTTCGCATTGTTCGGTTTCTAGATGAACAGTATGAGTTGAGAGAATCGATATTAACCCTCTCCCGAGATGTGGTGAGACTCTCTGGGCAGGCTATCAGGCTGATTCACCGTTTGGACTTTAATGGTGCGGCGCAAAAAATTATGGAAGCCAAGGGGAAAGTGAGAGAGATAAACAAGAAAATCGAGAATCATCCCGCCTTCCAGGAGAAGGGCTTCATCACTTCAGCCTACCAGGAATACACGGAAGCCTGCCTTCTCTATTCTCTTCTCAAGGACGACAGGTTCGTTTCTTTCGAGGAGTTAGACGTTCCCTGTGTTCCGTACCTTCTGGGCCTCGGCGACTTGGTTGGCGAGCTGAGAAGACACGTTCTGGACTCAATCAGACGTGGGGAGATTGAGAAAGCCGAAAGCCTACTCGACCTCATGGAGGAGATCTACTTATCGCTTATGGCTGTTGATTACCCCGAGGCAATAATCTCAGGGCTCAGACACAAACGCGACATTGCT
>JAUQYY010000259.1 GCA_030587505.1 Candidatus Sigynarchaeota archaeon | reverse complement strand
GCCTACAGCGACAAGCACCTTGAAAACTTTCTTGTTATGGCTACACGGGTTTCGAAAGAGCACCCCGTGGTTATCTCAAAGTTCATAGAGGACGCTAGGGAGGTGGAGGTTGACGGTGTGTGTGACGGGGAGGACGTTCTAATCGGAGCCGTTATTGAGCATGTGGAGGACGCGGGGGTTCACTCGGGTGACGCCACTATGAGCATACCTCCCCACAGCCTGTCAGAGAGCATGATACGCAAGGTTGCGGAGTACAGTAAAAAAATCGCTAGAGCGCTGAACATAAGAGGTCCCTTCAATATACAGTACCTAGTTAAAAACGGAGAGGCCTATGTTATTGAGTGTAACCTGAGAGCCTCGCGGTCCATGCCGTTCGTAAGCAAAACTAAGGGAATAAATCTCATGGAGAGAGCTGCGGCGGTTATGCTGGGGAAAAAGCTCAAGGATATAAACGCTCTGCACGCTCCTGAAATCCATCACACGGGGATTAAGGTACCTCAATTCTCTTTCATGCGCCTCGAAGGCGCTGACCCGGTGCTGGGAGTTGAGATGGTGTCGACTGGGGAGGTTGCTTGTTTGGGTGAGAGTTTTGATGAGGCTTTTCTCAAGGCGCTTCTTGCTGCGGAGTTTAAGGTTCCCTTGAACGGTGGGAATGTACTAATCAGTGTGGGCGGTCGAGAACTCAAGGAAAAACTGTTGCCGTTGGCGAGGGAGCTTTCGGAGATGGGTTACACCATATATGCTACAGAGCATACCGCAGAGGCGTTCATGAGAGCTGGTTTGGATAATGTTAAAACGGTTTACAAGATGAGAGAGACCAAGAGGAAGCCGAACATTCGGGATTATCTTATTAACCGTAAGATTGATTTGGTGATAAACATTGTTCGTACGGGCACCCTCGAGAAGTACGCTGAGATGATGACAGACGAGTACATAATCAGAAGGAAGGCTATAGAGTACAATATTCCTGTGATAACGAACCTCAAGATGGCTAGCGCCCTTGTTAAGGCGCTTAGGGCCATGAAAAACAAGCCATTGACAGTGAAATCGTTGAACGAGTACATTGAGCAGATTGAAAAGCCTTCGGGCGCTTTAAAACCCATTCCTTGAATTGCGGTTTTTTCCACACATTTTCCCCTCTTTCTGGCCTTGGAATTTTGCTTTGTATAATAAAATATTTAACTCCCGCTAACTACCGCCTTTTTAGGATACGGCTTGTAGTCCCTCCAGTGCTGTTGAGGTGTTAAGGCGTTGAAAAGTCTTGTTGAGAGCTTGTCCAGCATCGTAGGCGACGAGCACGTTAAAAGCGACATTGTTGATCGGTACTGCTACTCCATGGACGCCTCCTTTTACAGAGCGGTTCCGGACGTGGTTGTTTTCCCGCAGACAACGGAACAGGTTTCTGAGGTCATGAGGTTTGCAAACGCTAACGGAGTCCCGGTGACCCCTAGGGGCGCGGCAACTGGTTTGTGTGGCGGTGCTGTTCCCCTCAAGGGGGGCATAGTGTTAGACCTCACAAAGATGAACAAGATTCTCGAGATTGATTTAGATAACCTGTGCGTCAGAGTGGAGTCGGGAGTTATCCAGAACCAGTTAAACGAGGAGTTGGAGCCTCATGGTTTCTTCTTCCCTCCCTCACCCGGAAGCAAAACAATGTGTACTATTGGAGGTATGATTTCCACCAACGCGGGTGGTATGCGCGCGGTAAAGTACGGTGTAACGAGGAATTTTGTCCTCGGCCTCAAGGTTGTTTTGGCATCGGGTGAGGTGCTTGACCTGGGCGGCAAAACCCTAAAGAGAAGCTTGGGACTGGACCTGATACAACTGTTTGTGGGAACCGAGGGGACACTCGGTGTAATCACAGAGGCCCTGCTGAGAATTCTCCCCCTCCCCGAGGAAACCGCGGTAATAGTTGCCCCGTTCAGCGACATAGGCGATGCCGCTAGAGCGGTGAACTCTGTTTTGAGAAGAACAATACCCGCAGCAATCGAGATAATGGACAGGGGTATCATCAGGGCTGTAAACGCCTATATGCCCGAGCTAAACCTTCCAGAGGTTGACGCGTTGCTATACTTCGAGGCCGGAGGGACGCGTGAGGAGGTAGAAAAACAAACAGAACTCATAGTTGAAACGTGCAAAAAACACGGTGCGAGGGGTATCCAGTGGACCAGCGATCCCTTGGAAAAGCAGAGGCTGTGGCAGGCTAGAGAGGCGGCGGGTGGCGCGATAATGAATCTTGATAGAAGACTTGTTCGAGTGTACGAGGCGGAGGATGTCTGCGTGCCGATTTCCAAGATGCCTGAAATGATAAAGAGATTTCGGGAAATATCCGAAAAGTATGGAATTCCTGTTTGTCTCTACGGACATGCTGGTGACGGTAACGTTCACTCGGGCGTACTAATCGACGTGAGAAGCGAGGAGGAGTGGCGTAAACTTAGAGCCCTAACCCGGGAAGTTTATGAGGCAGCCATCTCTCTTGGAGGGAATGTGAGCGCCGAGCACGGAGTAGGCGTTCTACGGGCTGAGTGGATGGAGAAGATTCACGGATTAGGATTGGAGTACATCAAAAAGATAAAGAGGGTATTTGATCCTAGGGGAATTCTAAACCCGGGAAAACTAGGTGTTTGAAAAAGGGTGTCCTCGGCTGAGGAGTGAACTATGCTGCTATCCACGATTTAGTTCCTTCTCTTTTGACGACCCCTTTCTCTTCTAACTTTCTCAGGAGCGACACAACCTCATTCTGGTTCAATTTTCCCTTCAAAATCCTAGTTATGGCTCTCGGTCTTCTTGGTTCGTATCTTATAATATTGACGACTAGGTTTTCAATCTCAGACAAGTCATCCCTGATTATGGGCTCCCTTTTCTCACGCTTCTTCTCCTTTTTCTTCTCCTTCACCCTTTCCTTCTTTTCCTCTTTCTTCTTCTCCTTTTCTTCGATTATCTCCTTCTCTATTTCCTCGATGGTTTCCTCTATTTCCGCTTCTTCTATTTCCTCCGGTTCCTCTTTGCCTTCAGTTTCCTCTCGCATTTCATTTTCCTCCTAATTGTGACATCCTGTGCCGTCACTTCTCCGTTTTTCCTAGGTTTTTATTTTTGATACCAAAAGAATTCGAACTTTTAAATCTTTGTTTCCCAACCCGGAC
>JAUQYY010000251.1 GCA_030587505.1 Candidatus Sigynarchaeota archaeon | reverse complement strand
CTTGTTTTCGGCTCGGTGGCTAGGGGAACTTGGGACAGGAACTCTGACATTGACCTGCTGGTGGTGGTCGACGGCTGGGATAAACCGGTCTGGGAGCGAGCGAGGGAGCTTTTAGAACTGAGGAGGAGGATGCGTGAAACTGAGGTGTTCCAGCGACTGGTGGAGCTAAACTGCCCGACGACGATTCGTCATTATCCTTTAAGTAGGTCTGAGGCTCTGGAGCCTCACAGAATATACCTTGACGCTTGCATAGAGGGGGTGATTCTCTACGAGAGGGAGGGATTCCTGTCGAGGGTTTTGGAAGGGTTCAGGAAGAGGCTTTCGGCTCTTGGGGCTAGGCGGATCACAGCGGCGGATGGAAGAACCTATTGGCTTCTGAAGCGGGTTAGGGCGGGGGAGGTTTTCGAGCTGTGAGGAACGTAGACATCGCGACTCGGGGCTTGGGTAGAGCCGCAAGGTGGCTTCAGGGCGCCGAGAGGGCGTTGGAGGATGAGCGTTGGGATGGTGCGGTCTACTGCTCGCAGATGGCGGCGGAACACTCGGCTAAGGCGATTATGGGCAGGTAGATCAGCCTTTTTTCTCAACCGGAGACACATACATTGTTGACGCGGGAGACAGAATTTGGATTTGGTTGGGTGAAAAAACCACGGTCGACGAAAAGTTCGCTGGCGCTTTTATAAGTGATTTGCTGGATAAGGAGCGGCGTGGTGCCCCTGATGTTGAAACCGTTGAGCGGGGTAAGGAGCCTCCGGAGTTCAGAAAAGTTGTCAGCGGTATGCGCATAGTAGACAGGGACCTCGCCAAGTTCATTCTCAAAAAAACCGTGAAGGAAACACATCCGGTGGTTATGTATAGAGTTTCGGGAGAAGAGTTTGAAACACTCGAGGATGTTCAGTTTATTCGGGTTCCGCTCTCTAAGGATTCGCTAGATTCCGAGGACGTATTCTTAATAGACACGTATGACACTGTTTACATCTGGCAGGGAAAGAACTGTAGCGTCCGAGAAAAGGTTGTCGGTGGGAGACTAGCCAGAAAGTTCGATGCTGAGAGGGTCGGTGTACAAAAGGAGGTATTCGTTGAGGAGGGTGATGAGCCAGAGGAACTGAAGAGACTCTTGGGCCTTTAACCCGCTCCTTCTGTTTAATTTTTTAAACCTCCTTCTTTTTTTGAATATTATTTAGCGGAATGCGGATAGAGGACTCATGACTAGGGCTAGCCTTATTAGACATTTTGGACAATATAAGGGTTGTTTTGTACACCTATGTTAAGGTTTATGTGAGGTGCTAAATGGTGCAGGTGTTAGCGGCTATAGATGCGGGAACCATCGGCTGTCGTACCATCCTCTTTGATGAGAGAGGAAGAGAGTTAGCTAGGGATTATGAGGAGTATCCAAGCATATATCCCCGTCCAGCTTGGGTTGAGCAAGACGCCGCTGACTGGTGGAGGGCCGTATGCGAAACCGCAAAGAGAGCAATTGAGGCAGCAAACATTAATCCCGAGGACATTGCGGGTATAAGTGTCACCAACCAGCGTGAGACGATAGTTCCCGTCGATGAGGAGGGAAACCCTCTCAGGAATGCTATTGTTTGGCAGGATCGAAGAACAGTCGAACAGTGTGATGAGATAAGACAGAAAATCGGCGTCGATGAGGTTTACCGAATCACGGGTCTGACAATTGACCCCTACTTCTCTGCGCCCAAGATTCTGTGGATAAAGGAGAACGAACCTGAAATCTTTGAGTCCACACACAAATTCATGCTGGTCCATGACTTCATCGAGATGAAACTGTCAGGCGAGTTTGTAACAGACTGGTCAAACGCGTCGAGAACTCTGCTTTTTGATGTCGAGAAGTTCGAATGGTCCGAGAAAATCTGCGACGCCCTAGAGATTCCCCCCGAAAAACTGAATAAACCCTACGCCTCAGGTGAGAAAATCGGAGAGGTGACAGCCAGAGCCGCCAGAGAAACAGGTTTCATCGAGGGAACACCGGTGATTGCGGGTGGTGGGGATCAGCAGTGCGGCGCGCTCGGAGTGGGTGTAATAAAGCCTGGTAGAATAAAAGCAACCATGGGTACAGGAACCTTCCTGCTAGCCTACACGGATAAACCCAAGCGCGACCCTAAGAAGAGGGTGTTGTTTAGCTGTCACGCCGACCCCGGAAAATGGGTCGTCGAGGCGAGTATGTTTACAACAGGTTCGATCTTCAGATGGTTCAGAAACGAGTTAGGACAGCCGGAAAGGAACATGGCTGAAATCTTAGGGAAGGACCCCTACGAGATTCTCTGCGAGGTAGCGGCTCAGGCTCCTCCAGGCTCAGGGGGAATACTCTTGTTACCCCACTTCGTCGGTGCGGGAGCACCATACTGGGACCCTGAGGCGAGGGGAGTGATAGTAGGCTTAGCCCTCGGCCACACCAGAGCGTATCTGATCAGGGCGATTCTGGAGGGGGCCTGCTTTGAGGTTCGCAAGAACATTGAGGTAATGAGGGAGCTTGGCCTAGAGTTCGAGGAGGTTCGCATCACTGGGGGCGCAACCCGCAGCCCGTTATGGAATCAGATTCAGGCGGATATCTACAACATTCCCGTGGCTAAGGGGAGCGTTGAGGAGGCTACGTCGCTGGGCGCAGCCATCCTGGCGGGTGTTGGAGTTGGAATCTTTAAGAGTGTCTCGGATGCGGCGGAGACCATGGTGCAGATAGGTGAGAGAAGAGAGCCTGACGAAGAGAATCGAGAGGTTTACGACAAGCTATATAAAGTTCACAACGATGTTTACATGGCGTTAAAAGAGAAGAATGTTTACGCTAGGCTCTCAGAATTTTCCGTGTAGATTAATATGTCGAAATTTGATGTAATCGTACTGGGTGGCGGCGTGGTAGGAAGCGGCGTGGCAAGAGACCTCTCGCTCAGAGGGATCAAAACCCTGCTCGTTGAGAAGGGAGACCTTGCCTCAGGAGCCTCAGGCCAAAACCACGGACTCCTCCACAGCGGCGCGCGGTACGCTGTCAACGACCCCGAGTCAGCGCAAGAGTGCGCCCGGGAGAACATAATTCTCAAAAAAATCGCGAAACACACCATAGAAGACACAGGGGGGCTCTTCATTGCAACAGAGGAAAAAGACCTCGAATACCTGGACGCCTTCCTCAAGGGCTGCAGCAAAAACAGAGTTAACGCGAGGGAGATAACAGTTGAGGAAACCCTGAGGAGAGAGCCTTTCCTAAACCCAGAAATAAAGGCTGCGGTCTGGGTAAACGACGCTTCGATCGACCCTTTCCTACTCGTTATCTCCAACATTTTGTCAGCGCAGCAGAACGGGGCAGAGGTTTTAACTTACACCACCGCCAAACCAATAGTAGATAGCAAGACGGTTTTAGGCGTCGAAACATTCAGAAACGGCAAGAGCGAGAAGCACTTCGCCGAACTCGTGGTTAACGCCACCGGAGCGTGGGCGGGCATAATAGCCGAGCAAGCGGGAGCACAGCTGAACATAAGACCCAATAAGGGCACCCTGGTGGTTCTCAACAATCGGGTAATAAACCACGTGGTTAATCATCTCCGCCCACCGTCAGACGGAGACATAATTGTCCCCCACTACTCCACGATGATTCTGGGAACCACATCAACCTACGTGGAAAGCCCAGAACACATGCTTCCGGAGAAGGAAGAAGTTGAAAAAATCATGATGGAGGGGGAGGCAATGCTACCCATGGTTGCGGACGCGAGGATTATCCGAGCCTTCTCTGGTGCCCGTCCTCTCTTCGGTGAAGAGCCTGGCCGCGCAGCCACCAGAGGGATACTGCTGATTGACCACGAGAAGGAAGGACTGGAGGGATTTGTGACCATAACGGGGGGCAAACTAACCACCTATAGACTAATGGCGGAGAAGACAGCCGATCTCGTCTGTAGAAAGCTGGGAATCAGAGCGAAGTGCAGAACAGCCGAGGAACCACTACCCGGAAGTGATGAAACACCGCCGTCACTCGAGGAAATCCAGAAACGTTTACGTGTTCAGCCCCTAACCGCCAACGAGATTGTAGGCAAGTACGGCAGCATCTCAGCAGGGATGCCACGGAAAGAGGGGTTGATATGTGAGTGTAGTCTTGTTTCGAGGGCGGAGATAATCCACTGTTTTGAAAAGCTTCATGCTAAGAGCCTGAGAGACGTTAAGAGGCGCACCAGACTCGGTATGGGAACCTGTCAGGGGCAGTTCTGCGCACACCGAGCCATAGAGGTGATGGTTGAGGATCTCAACTTTTCTGCACAGGAGGCTTTGAATTCGCTAGCAGAGTTTCTGGACGAGCAGTGGAAGGTTGCCCATATCCTTGAGGGGGAGCAGTTCCGGCAACTTGTGTTCGCTAGGGTAATGTTCGAGATGGTGGGGAACATCAGGCATCGAGGTGAGGAGAGTGATGGACGTTGACGTACTCATAATCGGCTGCGGCATGGCAGGGCTTGTGGCTGCCAGAAAAACCAGTGAGGCAAAACTATCAACACTGGTGATAGCAACGGGTTACGGCAGCACAGCACTCTCGTCGGGAACCATAGATCTTCTGGGATACTTTAACGGTAGAGAGGTCAGCAAACCGATGGAAACGCTTGACAAGTTTATGAAACAGAACCCCAATCACCCATACACCGTTGTCGGCGCGGGGAGAATATTGAGAGCGTTTAGGGAATTTAGGGAAAAGTATGGTTCGTTTATTACCTACGAAGGCGGTTTGGAAAAAAATGAAAGGCTTTTGACCCCGCTCGGTCTTTTTAAACCCACGTGCTTGGCTCAGTCCAGTATTATGAAAGGTACAAGAGAGAATCTGAGAGACTCGAAGGTTCTCGTGGCTGGTTTCCGCAACCTATCGAACCACACCCCAGCCTTAATAGCCCGCTCACTTAGAGAGAACTGGGCGGTAGAAGCCGACTACATTAAACTGGACAGAAAAGAAATTCAGCCCATTCAATTGGCGCTCCTGCTAGAATTCCACAGCGACGAGATAATCAAAACTCTAAGCAAACACAGTCTGGGAGGCTACGACTACCTAGCGTTACCCCCTGTTCTGGGAATCAGGCGGACAGCAGAGATCGTATCCGAATTCGAGGACGCTCTGGGGATAAGAGTTTTCGAAACCATGTCATTTCCACCCTCGATTCCCGGTCTTAGACTACAGCAGCTACTAGAACAACCCTGCGCACAGAACGGTGTCGAAATCAGGCTCGGGTGGCGGGCGGTGAAGATAAAAACATCGGATCAAGGATGCCAAACCAAGGCGATTGAAAACGGTGACGAGCGCATAATCTCCTCAAAAGCGGTGATACTAGCCACCGGACAGGTGATGAGAGACGAAATCAGCGTAGCCAGCGAAAAAAACTTTCAAGGAACCACAAATTCAATTCTAGAATATCAGGTAATAGACGACAGATTTAGACTCGTGAAAAATGGGGAGAGCTTTGAAAATATTTTTGTTGCGGGCTCGGCGCTTTCGGAGACAAACATGACGGGGTTAGGAGTGTCTCTATCCACCGGCTACGCATCGGCCGTCGAGGCGATAAAATTTCTGAGGGAAGCCTAATGTCGGAAAAAACAGACCTTCTAAAGAAAACAGACAAATGTCTACGCTGCGGAACCTGCATCGCTGTCTGCCCAGTTGTGAGAGCAGGCGCCCCAGTTAACTCGAGGTACTTCGCCTCCGAGGGGTTCAGGGCTCCAGAGAGGGAGAAGTATTCCTCCAAGGATTCCTTCGAGTGCACCCTCTGCATGGCGTGTGTAAAGGTTTGTCCAAGAGAAGTGCCCGTACCCCTAGTAGTAGAGTACCTCAGAGGCCAGGTGGAAGACCAGGAACTCCCAGGAAACATTAAACAGGTGGTTGAGAATATACTGGTGACAGGTAACGTTCATGGCGCGGATAGGGATGACTGGTGGATGTGGACCTACGAGTCCGACGAACCCGTTGAAGACCGTGTGAAGATTCCCGCGGAGGTGGGATATTTTGTTGGCTGCAATTCTGCTTACAGCCCCTCCACGGCGAGGATTCCTTCGGCAACAGTGAAGCTGTTCCGAAAAGCAAAAGTGGACTTCACTCTCTTGGGTCCGGATGAAAACTGTTGCGCAGCCCCCCTACTCATGGCGGGTAGACTCAGAGAGGCAAAGAAACTCATCGAGGATAACGTCGAAGCCTTCAAGAACCTCAAAATAGGAACACTTGTAACCTCCTGTCCCGCCTGCTTCCGGATGTGGAGAGACGTTTATCCCAAAATCACCACGGTCCCCTTCAAAGTAGAACACGTTTCCCAGCACATTTCTAAGCTCATCCATGAGGGAAAGCTGAAGCCGGAACCCGCTGGCGACGTGCTGGTGGTTTACCAAGACCCTTGCGAGCTGACGAGAGGCTGTGGAGTAATAGAGGAACCTCGCATAGCGCTCAGAAGCGTTCCGGGACTCAAACTGGTAGAATTCAGCCAGTGCAAGGACGGAGCTATGTGCTGCGGAGGAGGGGGGTTGCTGAGAGCCTACGACTTGGAAACCGCCCAGAAGGCCGCAGAACTCAAGATAAGAGAGGCGGAGGAACTTGGTGTAGACGCCATCGTCACATCGTGTCCGTCCTGTCTACAGAATCTAATGAAGTCAAAAAGAAAAATCAAGATAGTAGACCTAGCCGAGCTGTTCTAGAGAAACCTACGGAGTGAATTACACTAGCGTGACTTTGAGAGAGCGGCTCTCTCCAGTTTTCTGAGACCTATGGAGAGTTTTGATGTCTGAGACATTAGACCCGCAATCATAATCGCGTCGAATATCTCATCCTGCGTGCACCCGAGATGCAAGGCGGCTCTCACGTGGAAGTCTACACAGTGCTCGCATCCGATCGCAGCCGCAGCTGTGATGGCCAAGAGCTCGGCGGTCTTCTGGGAAACCGCTTTGGGCCTCTTCATGATGAACAGGGTCTGTAGAGCATTAAAAATGAAGGTTTCTGGCCTTCTGCTACTCATGGATTTCGCTATGAAGGGGATATCACCATACTCTTCTTTCATACTCTCAAGTATCATGTCAACAAGTTTTTTGGGGTCATCGCCCAAAAATTCCCTTATCCTGTCACCAAGCGACATCCACATCACCACTAGCCGATAAATAGAATGGTTTGTTACTTTTTCTCATCTCATTTTGATGGTTCCGTGAAATGGTTTGAAGAGTTACTTCTTAAGCGTGTATACGAATTCGCAGTAATCGTCCCCTCTTCCTAGCCTTTTTGGCCGTTCTAGTTTGATTTTCGAGTTTATTGTCTGGCTCCACGCCTGGTAAACGGTTTCGCAAACCGGACCGCAGATCCTGGATGCGAAACTTTCTCTGTTCGACCTCTTCAGACCCTCAAGCCAGGGACAGCGATGCACACGCATAACGCTCCTCTCTGGACTGCACTCAGGAACCTCAAACTCCCAGTTTTCCATAGTCCAGCGCAACCCAACCGTATTAACCACGGTTTCCGTATCCTCTCCCTCAACACCGAACATCCTTTTCACCCTCTTGGCCAGAATCCCTGCGAAGCGCCTCCAAACTTCGGTATCCAATTGAAGAGCAGTGTCGGGACCATACTCATCCTCACAAACCAGAAACCAAACACCATCCACGCCGAAGTAGGCGCCACGAAGAAACTCAATCTGCTTCTCCAAGGTTAGCTTCTCCAAACTCTCCTTCAACATAAGGCATCAACCCCGACCGGGCTGGGAAACACTCCAAGAAAACTAAAGCGAGAGAATGCATCCACAAGTGACACCAACCAATCTAAAACAGTCAAACGCGCGAAGCCTCAGCCCCTTATGCGCTTAGGGAGCATCACTCTTTCAGCCATCCAGTTATCACTCAACAATTTAAATGTTTTCTTCCAAAAAACTCAAGGTAATAGCCAGATTAAAGGATGCCCCGGTTAAGTACAGCTAAGAGACCAGGAAAAAAGGGGTTAGTCAAAAAAGAAAAGAGGTTTCTTAAAGATAGTTCAGATAAGGTTTAGCGGTACATGCACGCCCTGCTTTTTCGGTTTACTCTTGGACACTTGAAACCTCAACAGGTGCAGCACGTTGTTCCATTTCGGTCTTGAGTTTAAACTCCTTGTAGACCTCTCTCTGGACGAGGAACCTCATTATCTCCGACGTTCCGCCCCCAATCATTCCTATTCGCACGTCCCTGAGATACCGCTCAACCGGGTACTCTGTGGTGTAACCGATCCCGCCGAGCACCTGTAAGGCTTGGTTGCAAATCTCAAACGCGTGGTCGACCGCAAAAACCTTAGCCATGGCAGACTCCTTACTAGCGTTCATGCCACGGTCAATCATCCTCGCCGCACGCAGCGTTAAAAGCTCAGCAGCGTCCAGCAGCGTTGCCATGTCAGCGATCTTAAAGCTCACGCCCTCAAACTTGTGAATCGGCCTATTGAACTGCACACGCTCGGTAGAGTACTTCACAGCGGTCTCAAAAGCAGCCCGCGCAATTCCAATCATCTCACCCGCGATGGAAATCCTTTCGGTATCCAGCTCATCCATAAGAATATTGAAACCCAAACCCTCCCTGCCAAGAAGATTCTCGGCGGGAATCCTACAATCCTCAAACTTCAGATGCGCAACACGCATACCGTGCATACCCATCAAGCCGTAAACCTTCTCAACCTTGAAGCCGGGCGTGTCCGTGGGAAATATGAAAGCACTCATACCACGCTTCGCCTTCACACTAGGATCCGTAATCGCGAAAAGGGTTATAATATCCGCATCGGCTCCGTTTGTTATGAACCTCTTCTCTCCGTTGATGACGTACTCGTCTCCTTCTCGTACTGCGAGGGTTTTCATGCCGGCGGTGTCGGATCCAACGTATGGTTCTGTGATGCCTATGGCTCCGATCTTTTCGCCCTTTATTATGGGTGTAAGGTACTTTTTTTTCTGTTCGTCGGTTCCAAATCTTGATATGGGTGTCGCACATAGTGTGGATGAGGCGGTGCGTGACATGTCTGTGGGTGCGCTCACTCCAGCTATTTCTTCGGCGACGATCATTTCGTAGACTAAGCCCTTGGCGGTTCCACCGTACTCCACGGGGTGTAACTGGCTCATGTACCCTGCCTCACCGATTTTTTTCAGGAGTGGCCCGGGGTACATTCCGTTTTCAACTTCTTCTGCTCTGGGTGCGATGACTTCTCTTGCGAATTCTCTTACTTCCTCCCTGAACCGCTTTTCCTCTTTCGTGAAGAAGATGTCCGTCATAACATCTCAAACCTCTCTGAACCTTATGTGGGAGGTAATACAGATTTTATATAAGTGTGCAATTTAAATTAACTATTATCTCCTTTCCATATTTAAGTATTTATCATGGTTTAAAAAGGAGGTAGAAAAGAGAGAAAAACAGAAAGAGAAGACGCACTACCCGGAAGTTTAGAGGATTGGAGGGATGTTCGCATCCAAACCGTGCAGCTTCGCCTGCAGTACTATTCCGAGAGCCTTGAGCGGACTGAAAGGAATCATCTTCAGGGTTTTAATTTTCATCAACTTACCCAAATAAGTGGTAATTTTGGCGATGTCGTTACACTCATTTATGGTGTAGATTTTCCTATCCGGATATTTTTTCCGCACCCGCTCGAGATTCTCCTCAACCGTGCAGGGTCCAACTATCAGAATATCACCCGGGAGGAGGTTGTCCAGTTCGTTCTCCTCGACACCCTTTCCCACAACCACGTTGAATCCTCCGGCTCCGTCGAAATCGTACCACAAGTACAGGAGGGCTAGCATCGTGTTTCCGTAGCAGCCCTCAACACAGGCCATCTCCTTCCCCTTGATGAATCGGATATCGCTGGGACACTCCCTACACGGCGTGATGGGGAAACGCTCCTTAAACCGGGAGATGTCACCGATAATCTCGATTTCCTTGAGGTTTCCAACTCCCAGTCCCTGCTCCGCTGCGAGTCTAATGTGCTCCACCTCCTCAATATCATAACCCAGAATCTTTGCGCCCACCACATCGCAGGCCACCACATCGTCCGAAGCGACAAAGATGTTCATGGGAACCACACACTCTGGAAGCAGCTTCTGGGGCGGAAAGTGGCCAAACTTCAGAGCATTAATACCCTCAATTATCGTAAAATCTGGGCGAAGGAACTTCACGTTGTCCACAAGCTTCTGGTGCAGCTTGTAGTTATGATTCACCATCTTATCGCTGTCATAAAGAATCCCCTGAAAACACTTAATCCCCAAAGTAACGGTGGTCATCCAGTGAGTCTTAAGCTTCGGAATATTAATGAGAACATTGTTCCCCTTCTCCCGAATCAGATTATCGTACAGGATTTTGGGAAACTTTGTTGGGATACGCTCATCACCAAACTCAACCATAACATGCTTCTGCTCATCCAGGTACAGGTTCCGACCCCCATTCTGCTTCACAACCTTGGCAATACCGCTAACCTCAGCAACCATCCGAGTGAAATTGCTCTGAGTGGAATTCTCCATCACATAAACCTTGTCCCGGGTAATGCTCCTAGCTATGCTAACCATCTCCCCAATAACCCCCGGATCAGTGTACATCTCCTTACCGAAGTGAACACCGTTATACTTTATGAAAACCTTAGAATCAGACTTAACAAACTCCTCAACACCACCAAACGCATCGAAAACCCTAAACAAAGACTCCCTGATGTCAGAAACATCCTCAACAACAACCCTAGCCTTCACGCAATCACCTCAAAACCAGCCACTCTCAAAAGCACACGAAAACATGGGAATATTACCAGAACCGAGGATAAATAGTTATGGGTACCCAAAAAACGGGCACCTACCGCCCCACCTAACTATAAACAAAAACACCGCTACCATCCAACCTCCTTCACAATTACCACACACTTACACAAATCTCAAAAAGAAAAGCAAATTAGGAACATTAACACTTTTAACACTAGTCCGAAAAAAGGAGGTGAAGCCAAAATGGGAGATGAAAAAGTTATGGACTACAAAATCGATCAGATTGGAATAGTAGTCAAAGACTTGGACAAAACCACAGCGTTCCTCGAAAAACTTGGGGTAGGACCGTTCCCCACAATAGAAACGGAAGTCCCCGGCGGCAGAGTGAAAATCGGCATATTCCAGCAGGGAGACTTGCAAATCGAACTAATCCAGCCCTTAGAAGGAGACACGATACACGGTAGATGGCTCAAAGAAAAGGGGGAAGGAATCCACCACGTAAGCTACCACTGCAAAGACATCGAAAAGGAGCTACAAAAACTAGAAAAACTAGGAGTAAAAATCCTCGACAGGGGAGAAATCTTCGGAGTGAAATGGGCCTACCTAGACACCGAACCACACTGCGGATTCATCCTAGAACTGGGACAATGGCCGGAGGAGTAAGAACCCGCTGGGAGGGTTAAGGCCTAGAACTTGGAAACAACACCGAAAGTGGCATTAGGAAGCGGAATGAACACAAAGGTGCCTTACAATCAATCGGTAGCATCGGGTCAGAAAGAAAAGCAGACGGGCTGAAGGTTGAGGAAGGGGAGTCAGAGGGGCGCAATGGTGTAAGAAATCAAGGACAACGGAGAGGACAGCTCAAGCAGATAATTAGATGCTGGGTTAAAAGGCGGAGAGAAATGGGAAGATACGAGGTAGGAAGTGAGATAAACGGGCTACACTTTTAATGGGTGGGGAGAGGGATAATTAGACCGCTCGATTTCTAACGTCTGAGAAGAATTCACCACTTAAAGGTCTTCAGATGTAATAACTACTGCCCTCTTTTCGAAAGAAAAAAATTGGAATTCTGGAGGGAGAACTAGCCGAAACAGCCAACAGCACCAAACAAAAACAGTTTCAAGATTTCATCGAAAAACTACTCAACGAGTACGTTTAGGATTATGAATTAAGCACGCTTCAAAATGTTTAGTTTCGAATAATCGAAAACACCGAGGGGAAATATGAACTTTTTAAGCATAGAAATATTAGGCGGGGGACCAATCAACAAAAATTGCACACAACTCTTAAATACAATACCAATAGATAACCAAACTAGCAACACAAAACTTCAACAGAGACCTAAAATGGACTGGAACCAGCTAGAGAAAAAGTGGCAGGGTAAATGGAAGCGGGCTAAACTATTCCAAGCGGACCCACCGCCAAAGGATAAAAGGAAAGGTAAACATAAGCAAGGATTCCTATGCACGTTTCCCTACGCGTACATGAATGGTTCGCTTCATCTGGGTCATGCTTTAACTTGTTTGCGTGTAGACATTTATGCCCGGTTTAAGCGTATGCAGGGTTACAACGTGTTGTTTCCGTTCGCTTTTCATTATACCGGTGAGCCTCTTGTAGGTGTGGCCAAGCGTGTCGCTGAGGGTGATAAAAAGCAGATTGATATTCTGGTGAGGAGTGGCGTTCCTCCAGAGGAGATCAGTAAGTTTACGAATCCTAGGTATATCGGAGACTACTACCGTGCTGAGGCTATTGAAGCGGTGGATCGGATTGGTTTTGGTGTTGACTGGCGGCGTCAGTTCACAACCGTTGATTCACCCTATAATAAATTCATAGAGTGGCAGTACTGGACTCTGCGTGATAAAGGGTACGTGGTTCTGGGCAGTCATCCCGTTGTGTGGTGTCCCAAGTGTCAGTCACCTACGGGTGATCATGACCGTTTGGTTGGTGAGGGGGTTTCTCCCATCGAGTATACCTTGCTGAAGTTTGAGTGTGATGGTGCTTTTCTTATGGCTGCTACTCTGCGTCCGGAGACTGTTTTTGGCGTTACTAATATGTGGTTGAATCCTGACGCGGTTTATGTTCGGGCAAGGGTTGATGGCGAGGAGTGGATTGTTAGTAGGGAGGCGGTTCAGAAGCTGCGTGACCAGCTTCACGAGGTTGAGGTTTTGGAGGAGTTTGAGGGGCGGAGGCTTATTGGTAAGTCTTGCCGGAACTTGGTTGTTGGTAACTGGGTTCCTATTTTGCCGGCTTCTTTTGTTGACCCTGCGAACGCGTCAGGCGTGGTTATGAGTGTTCCGAGCCACGCTCCTTTCGACTGGGCGGCTATCGCTGACCTGCGCAGGAACCCCGAGGTTCTCGAGGAGTGTGGTGTCGACCCCCGTGTTGTTGAGAGGCTGGAGCCTATTTCTCTTATTGAGACTGAGGGGTTCGGTGAGCATCCCGCAGTGGAGCTGATTGAGGAGGCCGGGATCAGGGATCAGAATGATGAGAGGTTGGAGGAGCTTACTAAGGAGGTTTACCGTAAGGAGTTTCACAAGGGTGTTCTCAAGAAGATCACCGGGAAGTATGCGGGGCGAGGTGTTCAGGAGGCAAAGGGTGAGCTGATTGCGGATTTTGTGAGTGGGGGTAAAGCGAGCAGCCTGTGGGAGACGGCTGAGCCTGTTATCTGTCGATGTAACACGCGTACTATTGTTAAGATTCTGGAGAATCAGTGGTTTTTGAAGTATAGTGACCCGGAGTGGAAGGCTAGGGTTAAGACGCTTCTGGACCGGATGGTTATTGTTCCGGACGAGGCTAGGAACGCCTTCGAGTACACTATTGACTGGCTGGAAGATAAGGCTTGTGTGAGAAAGAGCGGTTTGGGCACTAGGCTTCCGTGGGATCCGGAGTGGATTGTGGAGACCTTGTCGGATTCTACGGTGTACATGGCGTTCTACACCATTGCTAACTATGTTTACGGGCTTGGGATTCCTGCTGAGAAGCTGACTCGGGAG
>JAUQYY010000239.1 GCA_030587505.1 Candidatus Sigynarchaeota archaeon | reverse complement strand
GAGATAACCCTCAGAGGCGTGTCCGCAGAGGCGTTAGGCAAGAAAATCGTTTCCCTAAACCTAGTCAGCAGGCTGGATCACGCGGTTTATCTCGGAAGAGAGTTGAACAAGGCGGAAACATGCTTGCTTTTTGGCAAGAGTTATGCTCAGGACATAAGCGTTTTTGGTGAGGAGTAGAAAATGGTTGAACAACTTCCAGACGTTCAAAACCAAGAGGCGCTCCTGCCCATAGGTCTTGATGAGGTAGGCCTGGTTGACATAGTTAAGCGGGTCAAGATAACTAGGAATAAGGAAGAGTTTATCCTCCTGCCCTCAATCTCCGCGTTTATAGACCTCCCCCGAGACATGAGGGGGATTCACATGTCCAGAAGTATCGAAACCATAGAGGGCATAATAGAGGAGACATCCTACCGACCCGTACAGAGCATTGAAGGCTTCTGTGAAAAACTGGTCAGGACCCTTCTCGAAAAACACGATTATGCTTCACACGCCTTGGTCACCATGGAGAGCCCATTGGTTTTGGATGTAAGAAGCGGAGAACTAGAGGTCAAGAGACAAAAGACGTACAGAGTCTACGTGAAGGGAATTGGAGAGAGAAAAAACGGGAAGATTCACACCAGAATCTTCCTAGGGGTGAGCGGAGAGGGGATGACGGTGTGTCCTTGCGGGTTGGAGATCACTAGAGACTACGCGAAAACAATGCTCAGAAAAAGAGCGAAAGAACTCGGAATCACTGATGAGACCATAGAGAAAATTCTGAACATTATACCCGTAGCATCACACAGCCAGAGAAGCAGAGCCAAGATAATGATAGAAACACCGAGGGAAAACGCAGTGAGCATAAGGGAACTAACCAGCATAATCGAAGAAGCTATGAGCGGAGTTACACAAGACGTTTTAAAGAGACCTGATGAGGCCCGCCTAATTCGAATAGCTCACCTAAACCCGAAATTCGTCGAAGACACCGCCAGGCAGATAGTCTACAATAGCGCCCAGAGGCTCAAAAACCTCCCAGACGCAGCAGAGATAAGCGTTGAGGTGGAAAGCATGGAATCCGTACACAGCTACAACGCATTCGCGAAAAAAACCACAACCCTCGGCGAATTAAGAGAAGCACTAGATCTGTCGAAACAGAAAGAAGACAAAGCAGCTACCGCAACAGCAAAGAGCAAAGAGCGGTAACAACTAATCAAATAATTTGAGAGTGCAAAATTGAAACACAACAAGCCGATTATTGAGGGGGATTTCATAGAAGACAAAAACAATCTCATTTTTGATGTTAAGGGGCTAGTGCACCCTCCAGACAGGGTAATAGCATATTTAAGATACTACCCGGATGTTAGAGGAAACAGAACGAGAATCAACGGTAAGAAATACACGAAAGTCTACTCTCTAAGGGACAGAGAGGCTTACCTCTCAAAAAAATTCCCAGAGTACTTATACTTCGACCCTGTATTCGGCGTGAAGCTCGAAAGCGTCCCCAGAAACCAGATAATCAAAGTCTACTGTCCGGTAGAAAAACTTCAAGAATTATTATCGGCGGGTCCCTCAAATAAGCTGCAGGAGAAAGCGATACTCTTTGCAGAAACCCTTCAAGAAGAGTCAAAAATACCTATGAACAAAGTAGGAGTCTCTGGATCCGTCCTAGTTGACTTGGCAAAAAAGGACTCAGACATCGACATAATAGTCTACGGAGAAAAAAACTGCCGCAAAGCATACGAAGCCCTAGGAACCATTCTCAGAGAAAATCCTTTCATAAAAGCCTACAATGAAAAAGGTCTAAGAAGGCTATACGAATTCAGGGCAAAAGACACCCTCATGAGTTATGAAGACTTTCTATTCAGTGAGAAAAGAAAGCGCATGTCAGGGGAAATAGGAGGGGTGGACTTCTTCGTAAGGTTCCTCAAAGAGCCAAACGAAATAGGGGAGAGATACGGAGACACAAGGTACGTATCACTGAACAGCGCAACGATAGAAGGAGTAACACTAGACGACAGAGAATCCATATTTACACCCTGCAAGTACGTCGTCGAACACACCAAAACCCTTGAGGGGGAAGCTCCCAGAATCACGGAGATAGTGTCCTTCCGAGGACGCTTCTGCGACCAGATCAGAAAGGGAGAAAGATTTATCGCCCGAGGAAAAATTGAGAAAGTAATCACAAAAAATCGAACCTACCACAGACTACTGTTAGGAGGAGAAAAAACAGACTTTTTGATTGTCAAAAGACTCTAACATGTCACCAAGCTTACACAATCAGGACGGTGTGAAATGTGCGCAAAGAAAGGGATAGAGACTACATCAGAACGGTCGAAGGCCTCTTCTTCTGCGTGGTGGGATACACACATCCCCCAGACAGAATCATAGCCTACCTAAAGTACATGCCAAGCCCCGAGGGAAAGTGGGGGCACACACAGCGGTTCCAGCGCATGCTAAAACAGTACGACGCAAAATCCGTGGCGGAAGGCTTCAAACTGCTGGAGGAAAAATACCCAAAGTACCTCTACCATGACCCAGTAAACAACATCACATTCTCCGCCGTACCACTGGAATCCATAGCCAAGCGATACTACCCCGAAGAAAAACTCGAGGAACTAACGAAAAAGAAAAACCTTGACCCCCTAGAAAAGAAAGCAGTCTCACTAATAAAAACGATATCCAGCGAAAGCCACGTACCCATAGAGAAGTACGGAATAACAGGATCCATACTAATAAACATTCACAACCCGCAGTTTTCAGACATAGACCTAACCGTCTATGGGAAGGAAAACGCCCTAGCCACAAAAGACGCAGTTCTAAACCTAAAGAAGGAAAGGGTGTTAGAAGGTTTCCAAGGAAAGGAAGCAGAGGAATGGATTAAAAGGAAGAAGGGAATGTTCCAGCTGAACATCGAACAAGCCAAACTTTTGCTCGAGAGAAAATGGAACATAGGATTCTACGAGGGAACACGCTTCTCCATCCACCCAATAAAGGAAGACCAAGAAATCAAAGAGAAGTACGGACACGAAAAATACAGGAGCAAGGGACTTATCCTGATAGAAGCAAGGGTAGAATCAGCGGACGAGTCACTCTACCTCCCGTGTAAATACAAAGTAAAGGCCGTCAAAATACTGGAGGGAGAAGAAGCAGAAAACATAACAGAAGTAGTATCATACGAGGGTATCTTCTGCCACTTTGCGGAGAGAGGGGAAAAAATCAGAGTCAGAGGAAAACTAGAGGAAGTTACACCAAAAAGTGGGAAGAAATACCATCGAGTACTGGTAGGATCGGCAGAGGCGAAGGCAAAGGACTTTATTCATATTGTAACCCGCTAAAGGCACAAGAATCAGAGAAAAAACGTTCACCCCTCAATGGTTAGTCCATAAACCTTAAACTTAAGCTTTTTATAAAGGCTCAACGCGGGAGCATTATTCTTGAAAACCTTCATTCTAATCTCCTCTATCCCTTGCTCTCTAAACCTTTCGAGCAGAGATAAAAGAAGTGTTGTGCCTATACGCCTTCTGCGATACTCTGGCAGGACACCCAACTGCACCGGCAAACCCATCTTGCCGCGAGACTCAAACATCAAGAACCCAACTAGCCTACCATCAATCTCAGCTACAAGGGTCTGCTCCAAGGGCCACTTCTTAGCAAAATCAAGAGTCATAGACACAAAAGGATCCGGACAATGCATCAGGCAAGTGTTCACCAAATCAACAAACTCTTCCAACTCGTCTTCTCTTAGATTTCTGACGGTTATGCTCCTATCTATGAGTTCTAGAGGTAAATCCTCTAAGTCACGATTCATATAGTAATATATGGTTTCCCTACGAACCAAAAATCTATTGATATCGGTTCTTTCCAATTCTGTTACCATTCTGTGCTTCACCGCAACTAGCGCCTTACACATGGACTGGGTAGGATCTGGGAAGTTATTACAGTAACCCTATCGGTTTCCACAAAGTTAGCCTTCCTCTTAAGGATGTACAAGGTGTCCACGTTGGTCTCTAGAACATCGCAAGTAACCTTCTCCACGCCTTCGGATTCAAAAAATTCTAAAACGTGTTTCAGTAAGGCGGAGCCAACACCCCTATAACGGTAATTCCTTAAAACGCCCAACTCCGCAATATAGCCCTGCCTACCTTCCTTAGTGTCCGCCACCCCGGTTATCGCCATGCCCACGGGTCGTCCATCCACCTCCGCTATAAAAGAAACGTGGTTTGGAATCCGTTTAACGAAATTCTCGTCCATGGGAACAAAGTCTTCACAACAAGACATCGTTTCGTTGTGGAGCCTTGCGAGAAGCTTGGCGTCCTTATCCCCGTCGTATCTCCTCACGCGCACATCCTTGGGAGCCTTGATACTCGGCTTATTCTTCATGTCCATCTCAAGAGACGCATACGTTAGTTTCATGGTGTTTAACCCGAATAAGTTGCTCATAGGGATACCCACCTTATTTCTGCTAAGTTACATAGAAAAGGTAGCTTATTTAAAAATTATGTAAAAAATATATAATATATGCAAAAAATTCATAGATTATATAAATTGGAAATGCGGAAGGCTTCTTTCAATAAGAGGTAAACCTCCAAAAAAAGGAAAAAACCTATTTACTTTTTAAACCTTCAATGAGCCGATTTCCCTCCTCCGTTAGCCGATTCCAAACACTCTCAAGCTCATCGGTGGCCCCTCTGCCTGAAGCGCACTGAGTGTACAATTCAACAAACCTGAGAAAACTACTAAGAATAGGTAAACTCAGGAGTTTCATTTGCTGGGAGTTAACATTGACGTAGGATATAACCGCCGAGTCCACCTCTGAGGAGACACCCAAAATGTCTCTCAGAACCACTCTTCCTTCGACCTGTTCAGCGTAGACAATGTCTGTAGCAACAACAGAGGAACTTTTACCATCAGACACCGAAACCTTAAACTCACACATTAACATTACCTCCATCTTAAGTTCAAAGTGATTAACAGAACGAAGGTATACTTTCAAATGCGATGGGATGGAAACTAACTCCGAAACCTATCTGGTAATTAAAGAATAGGAAACATTTCTCGATCGTGTGTTTTTAGTTGTCTCCTTATGAAGTACCAGTACAGATGAGACTAAAAAGTTTTCCATACATCCGCGGTTTATTGAAGAGGAGAGAACTGTTCCAAATAATTGGGATGCAAAAGATACTGGGTCAACCGAATATTTATTAAAGAGAAAGAGGCATGCATACAGAAGAGAGGCTCTATAAATGGCACAGGAGACGTGAGAGAGTTGTCTAAGAAGGATAGACTTCCAAGATGTACATTCCACCCCGATATAATCGCTGTGGGAAAATGTGTTACTTGTGGACGACCCTTCTGTAACGTGTGTCTTGAAGAGGTGGAGAAACTGGTGGGAGAAAGATGTGTAGAGTGCCTAAGCAGCAAAGAGCTGAAACAGAGGACAAGCTTTAGAAAATTTCTCATTCTCTACGTCACCGGCTTCGTGGCGAGCATTACTCTAGCGTTTTTCGGATTCCAGTCAATCCAGCCCCCTTACTTGTGGTCGGCGCTATTCGGTCAATACTGGTGGGTTATTATAGCGAACTGGTTGGAGAATAAGACACCCGAACCCATCGTTTATCTGGCTATGGCTGCAACCGCTGGTTTCATAGTCTTTGCTTTTCTCGACATAAGAGGCACCCTAAAGCTACGCAGAACCCTACCAGAACACGGTTTCTGCCCAAGGTGCGGCAGCGTACTCTTCGGCAGAAGGGTCTGCCCGAACTGTGGCGAAGAAATCCCGATTACCCCTCCAGACTATCCAGATATTTTCTGGCTCAGAGAGTATCTGAAGATGAAAGAAAAGACCCTAATCGACTACGAAAAGGAGTTAGAAAAGAAGAGAAAAGAGATAAGAACAAAGTACAGGAGAAGAAGGAAGAGGGTGATTAAACCCAGCGGGTAACCCCTCCACGATGGCTAGAGTTATAATATCTCCTCGCATCCTAATTTTAGGAGAATAAGACTTCTTTTTGGATTTTTGTGTTCGCGTTCATCAAAACGTCTGGGTGTGATTCGAAAAAGGCTAAACCAGCGAGAGCGCCTATTATGCCCATTTCTCCGGTCACTTCGAAAACCTCCGCGCCGCACTTTTCCGCGGTTTTTAAAGCGTCATCAATTTTCACTTCCTCGGTTCTCACCCTGTTTGCAAAGTCTATTAACCCGCTTGGAATGTACAGCCCGCGGAGAACAGCGATCGCCGTATTCTCGGAGAGAGTTGTCCTTCTAAGAAAACTCACACATCTGCTGACAACTTCATCGTACTTGGCTGGGTCGATGGCGATTTCAATGAAGCTCACAACGTTGCCCGCGGTTTTGTACTTTATGTGGGGGTTTAGCATTGCTACTTTGTGGCTGATTTTTTCCACACTCTCACCCAGATGGTCGAGGAGGGACAGGGATAAGGCCCAGGTCGCTCCAGCCTCTTCGGTATCGGTATCATCGATCCCGATGGTCAAGTGTTCTAAAGGCTCGGTGAAAACTCTACCCTCGGTGTAGGTTCCTTTATCCTCAAGCTCGACGCGCAACACGCCCTTTGCTTTTTTCATCGTCTCCGTCAGTGAATGGGCCGGGCCGCCGAAGGCTCTCAGTGTCTGAATAACATTACCACCACGCAGATCCACTCGCTCAACAACCACCGAAGAGTGCTGCCCGCTGACCTCCCCGCGGTGAGTTTCCCCCAAACGGAATCTCTCCCTCAGCATGAGTCCCTCATAGCGAGTGCTAATTATGGCGCCGCCGGATTTCTTGTGTGTGAACGCGCAGAACATCACAGCCCCCTCGCTGCTGCAGTGGTGGTATATTTCACCGATTCCATGAGCCACATCCACCGTTGTGAAAATCCTCTTGCAAGCCGAGAAGGGTAAACCGCGCCTTAATCTGAAAGCGTACTTGGCTGGTTTACGACCGCTTGCACTCTCTACGAGTTCGATCTGTTGCTCCTCCAGCAGTCTTTTCACCCAGTCCTGAACAGTACTCCTAGGAAGCCCCGTTTCAAAGATGATATCTTGAACAGTGAAACTGCCCACCTCGTCTGTTAATCTGCGAACCAAACCAATACACAGCTTACGCTTCTCAAGAATCTTTGACATGACTGCACTCTTCCAATAACACTAATAAAAAAGTCGAATCCAGCAATAAAAAAATTTGGTACCCTAAAAAGGCGGTGTAGGAATGTTTGGTCTTTGGTAAGGTTTTTATGTCTCGGCGTGAACTTTTAGCTCCCCCGTGTGGTGATTGCCGTGAGAACCCCGGTCAGAAAGCAGCCTTCCCCCTCACTCCCCATCCTGCGCAAGGCGACTCAGAAGTACCTCAAGTCCTTCGACGGCAAGGTCTACTCCGAGAAGAGGCCCTGCCCCAGGTGCGGCTCGGAGAACACCATAAAGAAGGACTCCACCG
>JAUQYY010000221.1 GCA_030587505.1 Candidatus Sigynarchaeota archaeon | reverse complement strand
AAGGCAGCAAAAAAGGTTAAACCAAAAGGCCGATGAATTCCCTCTCCTTCTCCACTACACGAATTTTTATTGCTACTCCTACCCACTCTCTACACCTCCCGGCGGGTAGGTTTGATTCCTCGATTCTGCACGACGGCAGAACGGGTTACGAAACAGCGCATCAAGATTAATGGCAGAGCGGAACGCCCCAAACCTTAACAGCGTATATGTTAGAACGCCAAATTAAATTTTTTCAAGCCAATTCAAACATCCAGCCGTTCAAAAACAGATTATTCTGGAAGCATACCTTATTTTCAACCACCCGCGCCCTGTAACTTGAAGCGTTAGAAACGGACAACCCCCATCAAATTGTTTTGACCCTACATGGCGTGGGTGGTGTGAAACTCCCCTAGTCTACTTTCCAGCGTAGGGCTCCGAGTCGATAAAGAAGCCACACCATCGCAAACGAAACCAAAAGTTCTACCTAGTGTGTCGAAAGGAATAAAAATAAATCTGAGTACCTTCAAATAGTTTCCCGAATCACGCATCTTCTGAACATCACCGTTTTACCCGGGAATCGAATGAAGGTGGGTTTCCTTGGAGTACCTGTACTGGAACAAGGAGGTTGAACTGTTTTCTAGACAGGATCTTGTTGAGTTGCAGTCAAAGAGATTGAGGAGCATGGTTAAATACTGCTACGATAACGTTCCCTTCTATAGAGAGAAGCTTAGAGAGACTGGACTGAATCTTGAGGACGTAAAGTCGGTTGAGGATATAACCCGAATTCCGCTAACCCACAAGTCTGACCTTAGGGATAACTACCCGTTCAAAATGTTCGCAAAGCCCCTGAAGGAAATCGTCAGGCTGCACGCCAGCTCGGGAACAAGCGGCTCACCAACCGTCGTGGGATACACCAGTAAAGACATTGAAACCTGGACTGAACTCATGGCACGGACGATAACCTGCCCCGGAGGGCACAGTAGTGACATTATACAGAACGCCTACGGCTACGGACTGTTCACCGGAGGGCTTGGGTTCCACTACGGTGGAGAGCGAATCGGCGCAACAGTTTTACCAATCTCTGGCGGCAACACCGGACTCCAGATTAAGCTTATGAAGGACTTCGGCTCAACCGTACTCACGTGCACCCCTTCCTACTCTCTTTACATAGCTGAGTACGCGAGGAAAGAGGGGATCGACGTTGAGAGCGAGTTCAGGCTACGTATGGGGATTTTCGGAGCGGAGCCGGCTTCTGAAACTCTCAGAAAGAAGATTGAGGACTCCCTGAGCATAGATGCCTACGACATCTACGGTCTCTCCGAAATGTATGGTCCAGGCGTCTCGGTTGAGTGCCCAGAGAAGGACGGGCTGCACATCTGGGAAGACGAGTTTCTTCCAGAGGTGGTTGACAGGGAAACAATGGAGCCGGTTTCACCCGGAGAGAGGGGAATTCAGCTTTTCACGCCTCTCACGAAGGAGGGAATCCCTCTATTGAGGTATGTTACCAACGATATCACATCTCTTAACTATGAGCGGTGCAACTGTGGGCGCGAGATGGCCAGGATGAGCAAGGTTATGGGCAGAGCCGACGACATGCTGATAGTCAGAGGTGTAAACGTGTTTCCCTCACAGATAGAGTACGTCCTCATGAGGATTCCGGGTGTTAGCGAGAACTACCAGATAGTGGTTGACCGCGACATTCTCGACACCCTTACGGTTAGGGTTGAGGTCACCCCGGAAATGTTTTCGGACAGAATCAAGGACCTGGAGAACTTTCAAAGGAGAATCGAGGACGAGCTTTTCGAAACACTAAGGCTAAAGGCTAAGATTGAGCTTGTTGCTCCCGGCGAGATTCCCAGGTCTATGGGCAAAGCGAAAAGGGTAATAGACTTAAGGAAGGAAAACATCTAGGATAGAGGAGGAATAGAGACAGATGGTCAAACAGATATCCGTTTTTCTTCAAAACAGGCCCGGCACCCTAGCAAACCTAACGAAAATACTACTCGACCACAACATAAACATGAGAGCCCTAACGGTCGCCGACACGGCGGACTACGGAATCCTGAGAATAATAGTTGACGACCCTGAGAAAACAGTGAAGGTCCTGAAGGACAACGATTACCTAGTCTCGGAGACAGATGTCATAGCCGTTGAAGCCGTGGACAAGCCCGGAGGCCTGTACGAGGTAGCAACCGCTCTAGGGGAAAAGAACGTGAACATAGAATATCTTTACACCACTCTGAAGCAGGGAAAGGCGATCATGATCATAAGAGTGTCGGACAATGAAGCCGCTATGGAGGCCTTGAAAAACGGTGGATTCAGAATCGTAAGCGAAAAAGAACTCTACGAATAAGGAAAGACCCCAGCAGTGTGAAGGACGAGAGAGACGCAAACACTTGTTCCGTTCAAGCCGAATCAGCCTAGAAGAGGAGATTCCAAAATTTGTCAAAAATCGAGAAAGATTTGGAAGACCTGCGCAGCATCGCGCTGAGGGAGGGAGCGTCTAGAGCCAGGGTAATCGACGCCAGCCTCATTGTTGTGGACGAGAGGGTGCAGCTTAAGTGCAGGTATCCTCCCTGCGTGAACTATGGGAGGAACCTTATGTGTCCGCCCTACACGCCGAGCGCCAAGGAGTTCAGGGAGATTCTAGAAAAGTACAGGTACGCGATAATTTTCCAGGTAGACAAGGAACTTGACGAGGAGATACAAAAATACATCAAGAACGATGGGGTAACCCTCTCAGACCTCTCCAAGGACGAGAAATTCGTGGAACTCGCTCTCAAAAAAGGCATGGCTGGAGAGGGAACAGAAGTCAACAGGATAATCTCCGCGGTGGAGAGGGAAGCCTTCAAAAGGGGATACCACTTCGCACTCGGACTAACAGCAGGGCCCTGCCGACTCTGCGAAACCTGCGACCCAGAAAAACCCTGCAAACACCCCTGGGAAGCGCGGCCAAGCATGGGATCCGTGGGAATACACGTCACAAAAACCGCGGAAAACGCCGGCTTCAAAATCCACTGGGGAACAAAAGAAACAATGAATCTCACCGCACTAGTTCTTATTGACTGAAAAACGGCACGCAAATCTCGTTATCGTTTTCCCCATCTCGAGTGAAGCCACTCGTAGAATTGGGGGTCAATACAAAATACATACCGACTGGTCGGTTTGTTCTAAATAGTTGCCATAAAGAATCACAAGACGGGAAAAGAAACATACCTGACGTTAAGTGCCTTTGATCAAGTGAACCACTGTTATAGTCGGCATGATGTAGTAGGTATGTATTTTATCTTTTTTTGGGTTTGTTGGTGGTTTGTCTATCTCCCTTTTTAAGCCTTGATTCCCGGAAAGAAGCCCTCATAAATCCCCCTTCACAACCGCTAAAACACGTACACCCCCTCAAAAAACATACATATTACATCGTGCCGTTATAGTCTGGCAGAAGACTTTTATACTGAGTTGTGATGGAAATATAGACTTGATGAACAGCACTTTCCTTGTGAAAGTTTAACCATTTATTGAAGGTTCGAATATGCGTAGGGTTGCTGTTGTCGGTTGCGGCATGACTCGGTTCGGTCGGCTGGAGGATAAATCCATTACTGACCTCATGGTTGAGTCCTCCCTGAACGCTATTTCAGACGCCAATGCCTCTGAAAAGGATTTTGACGCCGTATATGTCGGCAACATGTTTTCGGGGGAATTCAACAGAATGACCGGAATCGCGAGCGTGCTCGCGGACAGGTTGAACCTTATTCCCGCGGCGGCGGATAAGATTGAGAACGGGCCCGCGAGCGGGGGGTCCGCCATCAAGGAGGGTTTCCAAGCCATCGCGTCGGGTGTCGCAGACCTTGTCTTGGTCACGGGGGTTGAGAAGATGACCTCCATCCCAAATCCCCAGGTGGGCTCAGCCATCGCGACCCTCACACACCCGACCGCGGAGTACAAGTACGGCGCAACCCTACCCTCCTTCGGGGGGCTCCTGGCACAGTTGTACCTGAAAAAGTACGGTGTTAAGCGTGAGGTGCTCTCCATGGTGGCCGTAAAGAACCACAAGAACGGGGTTCACAACCCCTACGCCCACTTCCAGAAGGAAATAACCCTGGAGAAGGCGCTAGCCTCACCGGTCATAGCGGATCCGCTCCGCCTCTACGACTGCTGCCCAGTGAGCGACGGCGCCGCCTCCCTCGTGCTCTGCCCGGCGGAGAGGGCGAAAGAGTACACTGACACGCCGGTGCTGATTAGGGGATTCGGCCAAGCGACCGACGTTCAGATACTCGCCGAGCGCGACGACCCAACGGTCCTAGGTGCCCTCAGAACAGCGGCGGAGAGAGCGTACACCATGGCGAAACTCAAACCGGAGGACATCGATTTTGCGGAGCTGCACGACGCCTTCACCATCCTGGAAATCGTTCAATCAGAGGATGTAGGGTTCTTTAAGAAGGGAGAGGGAGCCAAAGCGGTGGAGGAAGGCAAAACCTGGCCTGATGGAGAGATTCCCATAAACCCGAGCGGGGGCCTAAAGTCGAGAGGACACCCCTTGGGGGCTACGGGGGTTGCGCAGGCTGTGGAGATAACATGGCAGCTGAGGGGGGAAGCGGAAAAAAGACAGGTAGACGGTGCGGAAACAGCTTTGTCAGTGAATTTCGGTGGATTCGGAAACAATATCGTGGTACACATTTTCCAGAGATAGTGCGAAGCCCAAACGTTTTCTACGGTGCACTTTTCCAGAACGTTTCTTGGGCTGAAACAAACGAAACCCTTATGAATAAGTT
>JAUQYY010000219.1 GCA_030587505.1 Candidatus Sigynarchaeota archaeon | reverse complement strand
GGAAACCCGTAGGGTGTATCCTATGGAGGCATGCGGCGTTATTCTCGGAAGGTTCGAGGCTGATGTCGCAAAAGCCTTGGAGGTGATACCCACCAAAAACGTAGCGGAATCTTCTGTGCGATTCATTATAGATCCTGAAAAGCTTTACAAAATATTAGTAAGAGCCGAAAACGAAGGTAGGGAAATGGTGGGAATCTTCCACTCTCACCCTTCGGTCTCCAAACCCTCGGGTGTAGATAAACCCTTCATGAAACTAAATCCCGTGGTCTGGATCATTCTCAGCACCTTAAACAAAAAAATCGATATAGATGCGTACCAATGGTTCGAGAACGAGATACACCCCGTGGAAATGGTGATTGAAGATTAACCCCCAATTGTAAACAAATTTCCTATCTTGTTCTTCTTAGCGGTGGATTCACGCTGGGTAAACCTGTTCTCCTTCCACCCTGAGCAATCCCTTTTTCTCAAGTTCGAGTACTAAGCGTCTTACCACACTCTCTTGGAGCCCCAGGGTTTTTTTGATGTCCTGAATGCTGCTCGAGCCGTACTTTTCCACTATGAAGTAAGGCTTATAATTAACATCCTCAGCTATTATAGACTCCATTGCGCTCATTTTTGCCTCCTTGTCCTGAAGTTTTCTCTCCAGATCCCTAACCCTTTCCTCGCTAAGTTTCAACTCCCGTCCTAACCCCTCTATCGTCTCTTCCCTCTTCCTGACCTCGCTTTCCAACTCGATGATTCTCTTTTCAAGGCTCCGTATCCTGCGTTGCAGTTCCTCTTCTCTGTACCTGTAGTCGTCCGCTTCTTCTCTCCTTTTACTCTCCACGCTTTGAATCCTACTGGCCTGCTCATCAGACTGTCTCTGAAGCTGAGTTATCACCTCAGTGAGCTTCCGAATCTCCGTTTCGTAGCTTTTTCTAAGATGCGCTAATTCGTTCTCACGCTGTTTGACGAGGTTTTCAAGCTCACTAATTCGAAGGCTCTGCTCCCGTAGGAGTTCCCCCTGCTCTACAACCTTTCTCTCAAGCTTGCTGAGAACCTGTTTCTGAGACTCGGTGAGATCTTCACTCTTCCGGTATGTGCTCAAGCACATCTCCCCAAAATAACTAGTGGTGGGTCAGTATTGTCACGGGTTCATCATCTTCTCATCTGCCTGGGACGGTAACATCATTCCCAGAATAAAACTGCTGTTCGGTGCCTTATTAACTTCTCTGTCCCATTTTTACTATTCTTGAATAAACCTCCTAGCCCCTTTTATCGTTCCTGAAACACCCAGAACGTGCGCTATCAGGGGTGCGCCGTTTATCTCGGTTATGGCTGCGAGCACGGACTTCATCATGTCAACACTAGTGTGCGTACAACGAAGTATTCCGTGCTTGTTCTCTTGAGAATATTCTATCAACCAAAAGTTGGTTCTGCTACCTCCCACCTCTCCGAAAAGGCTGAGGAGCGTTCTCCAAATACCGTGGATGATGTTGTCCGCTGAGAAAGAAGAGTCGCTTATAATCCTGAACACTATGTAACGGTTTCTATAGAGTTTCAAGCGAGACCCTCTCCTTTTGGTAAGGATTTATTCTAATCTGGGTCGTCTCTACGCTCAATAATTTTTAGTGGGTTTGTGGACACCGCTTCTTTTGCTTCTGCGTAGGGTATGTCGAGCAGGCTTCCCAGTGCGGCTAAAGCCCTTGGTGACCTTAACTCGAATTTCGTGCTGGCGCCGCTCGTTAAAACGAGTGTGGCGTGTCCTCTTCTAACCATTTCTGCTGCGCTTCTGAGTATGCCCAGAGTGTTAGCTCTCCTAAGGCCACGGCTTAGCAGTATGGGCCTCACTGATATCTCCACTGCGTTTCCGCTGTCGCGGAGCAGCCCAACGAGCGCTTTGTCAACCTGTTTGTACATTTTAATCTCCGGAAAGTACAACAGATCCACATCCGCGTTCCTAGCAGCCCAAACCGAGACCCTCCTATTCAGACAGGCCACCGCCACTATATCGACAAAACTCCTAATCCTGTTTAGCACTTTCCTGTTTTTAGTTACGCTTTCGAAATCAAGGTTTACACGAGTATACGCCCTCAAAGGCAGATTGGAGAACGCATCTCTGACCTTCCTTAATTTTTCTTTTTTCAATTTGTCTTTTGGTGAAAAATCTGAAAACCCAATGCCCGAGAAACCTAGAATCCTCGAAGTTTCCGCCATCTCTTCAGGGGTCGACTCACCCCCGCCGAGGTTTGAGCTCACGTTAAGGTCGAGATAAACGGTCATTTTTCATCAGTCCATAGCTTAAACAGCCTTCTCGAATAAGTTCCTTTCTCAGGGGGTGAGATGAGAACTTGATTCTGACTCGGATAACGTCTTCTCCCTCGCTTAGCCTTAGTTCTCCCAGAAACGCTTCCTGCTTGTCGAAACGGAGATACAGTGTCCCCGAATCGTCGAGACGCTTGTCAAAGAGGTTAAAAAGCCGCCTCTTATCCTCCTCATCGATTCTCAACGAGAGTGAACGCAAAAAGTTCTCGATCTGCTTTTTATTCGTAATCCTTGCTTTGAATATAATTATCTCGTTGTTATAGTGGCCCAAAACTCTGTCCCTAGTGATCAGCTTCTCTGTACTGTTTGGTAGAAGAAAAGAGAAAGCTTTCAACACTTTTTCGGGATCCTCTGTCGCGTGGGCGAAGGTTTCGAGGTCAATCCATATCACTCGGGCTTGGGACAATTAATGCCTCTCCGTTAGTGGCTCATTTTCGCTTTCTTCCTTTCCTAACACTGGGTCGAACCTTCTCCGCGCCTATTCCCTTGCGTCGTAGTCCTCTGGCCTTCTTCCCGCTCGAGGTTAGTCCACGGAAGACGCGTCTCCTGTGGGCTTTCCCACAGATCCAGTTTATTTTGGGGTCGCTCTTTATGACGGGGTGGTGTGGATCGACGAGAATAACCTCAAACCATTTCCAGCGGCCGTCCTCTGCGACATAGTACGAGTTCAAGACCTCAAGATTGGGGAATTTTCTGGCGACGCGCTCCTCCGCAATCCACTGTAGATTCTTGCCTGGTGTCAGCTTCTTGAAACCCATTTTTCTGGGCTTCCTACCCATCTTTGGCCGGCTCTTGCGCAGAGAGCCGCGCCTCACCCTAGTTCTGACAATAATATAGCCCTGCTTGGCTCGGTATCCCAAGCTTCGTGCGCGGTCAAGCCGTGTTGGGTGTTCTATACGCACGACGACTGGCTGCTTGCGCCAACTCGCGAGCCTCTCACGCCACAGGGTTCGCATTTCTTCCGAGTCAGAATCTCTCCAAGTCTTAGAAATGTGTCTGTACATACTCTTAACCATTCGAAAAGCCTCCCTAATTACGGTTCAGCCACTAACGGCAACATTCCAGCGGGTAAGCCAAACATAAGTAATATGCTGCAATCGATGTTGAAGAAGGGTTACTAATTAATTTTTTGCATCTCTCCTCTAAAGAAGCTTATAACCTTTTTAGCGATTGTTGTACTGTTTGCGAGTAGCGCCTCCCTAGTTGAGGATCCTATGTGTGGTGTGCACAGCACGTTTGACAAATCTGCGAAGAGAAGGTTGCTGGGTGGTTCCTGCTCGTAGCAGTCGAGTGCCGCTCCTGCTATTCTTCCGCTCTTCAACGCCTCGTAAAGCGCCTCCTCATCTATGATTCCTCCACGCGCAACGTTCAGAATGTACGCCTCTTTTTTCATTAATGCTATTTCCTTCTTCCCAATCATGTGCCTTGTTTCGGGCAGGTAGGGAACGTGCAGGGTTATGACATCTGATTCCCTTAACAGCTTCTCCAAGGCTTCTCTTGAGGTTCCAACAAAATGTACCCCCAACTCTTCGGCGTTCCGTCGCCTTTCCTCAAGAATATCGTACGCTAAAATCCTCATCTGGAAGGCTGCCGCCCGCCGAGCAACCTCCTGCCCTATTCTCCCGAAACCGATTATGCCTAGTGTTTTCCCTCTCAGCTCACATCCCTGCAGCTCCTTTTTAAGCCACTTCCCCTCCCTCATTGACCTATCCGCCGTGTGGATATTCCTCATCAGAGATATCATAGCGCCGAGTGTTAACTCCGCCACGGAAACACTGGAGGCCTCAGGCGAATTAACAACTCGAATCCCCCTTTCTTCAGCAGCCTTTAAGTCGATGTTATCCAATCCTACACCGCTGCGGGCCACGAGGACTAGTTTCTTTCCAGCTTCAATGATGTCACGGGTAACCTTTGTTCTGCTACGAACGATAAGCGCGTCAAATTCGGGTATCAGCTCTCTAAGCTCATCATGGGAAATCTCGTCATTTACAAAGACCTCTAAGCCAGCTTTCTCCATCATTGCAACCGCTTCAGGGTGAATTTTATCCGCCACCAGAACCCGCTTTTTCATAGCGTCCGCCTCGAAAATGACTACAGTTTTCGTCTGAGGGGGAAACAAACCAGCATTTATACACCGAATTCTCCTATTCCTTTTTGGAAACTCTCGAAACGGTAGGAACAGAAACCCTCTCTTAACGGTCGTTTTAAGAGCATGTGAATATATAAAAACAATGAGTTGATTAAAAGCTTTATTCTACCGAGCCTAATTGTGGGATTAAGAAGTGTTAAAGAACTCCATTCCTACATAACAAACCGTCTAGCTCTTCCTTTCAGTCTACTAGTATGACTCTCTAACTCTTTTTTGCTCATAGTACTGGATAGCTTTGTGGAGCGCTCTTGCGGCGCTGGAGACGCTGGGGAAAATAGGAAATCCTTCGTTAATAAAAAGTTTCCTCACTCTTGCCAATTCTTTCTCATAATGTGTTCGCGGTAGAATGACTAGAACCGGCTTATTGCTCTCGTCGCGAACCTTTTTACAGCCCTCCAGCATACCTCCATATATGATACTCGACACCGGAGTCCCATTAAGTTTCTCTATCAAACTCGTGTAGTGGACCTGAACCTCCAAAATAATCGACCCTATTCTCCTGTCTTCGCCGACTATTCCTAGAACGTTTTCCAAAACTCCCGGGTAGTTGTAGCTTCCCGCCAAGTCGAGGGGGTTTTTGACGCTTGTTCCCATTTTTTGCACGAATTCTCCTATCCTGTCCTTGATTTCTTGGGACAACTCGGGGACGTTAAGCCCTTCCTCCACGCAAAAATCGGTGTTAGAAACACTGGAGCCCCCGGAGATCGACACCAATCCCACATTTCTGCTCGTTGTTGAGGGGCAAAAAACAAAGACTGAGATTGTATCCAGAAGCTCCTCAAATCCCCTAACAGGTACAACTCCCGTCTGTTTAAAAACAGCATTCCATATCTCTGTGGAACCAGCGAGTGAACCCGTGTGAGACGCTGCGGCGCGGGCACCCGCCTCGGATCTTCCTCCCTTCCATACAACCACTGGTTTTGTCTCCGCCGCTTTTTTAAGTGCACGAACGAGCCTTTCTCCATTTTTTGTTCCTTCAATGTACATTCCTATAACTTTAGTCTTCTCATCTTCCGCCAAATATTCTAAAAAGTCTGAGCTATCCAAGTCGCAGGCGTTACCGTAGCTAAAAACTTTGCTGAAGCGGAATCCAATTGCCCTGCCAGCTATGGAGAAGTTAATCGCGTGGCCGCCTGACTGTGAAATAAAACCAACTGGTCCGGGTTCAGTGGATGTGTCGGGGCGGAAAGAGATTTTGCTTTCAGGACAGTAAATACCCATACAGTTGGGCCCTATTATTCTCGTCCTTGTTCCCTTAACTATCTGCACCAGCTTCTTCTCAAGCTCCGCGCCTTCCTCGTCTTTCTCACTAAAACCCGAAGAGAACACCACCACAGCCTTAGCGTTTTTTGCAACGCTTTCTTTCACGACGTCTGGAACCACCGCGGCGGGAACGCGGACGATTACCAAATCCACGTCGCCCGGGACATCCAGAAGGCTCTTATAAAACTTTAATCCTAAAGCGCTATCCACATTTGGGTTGACAGGGTAAATGGTTCCTTTAAAACCGCTTTCAACGATACTTTTCAACCAGTAAAGTCTCCCTTTTGGGGAGTCTCCAACGATAGCTACCGACTTGGGGTGTACGATATCGTCAATCTCATTAAATATTTCGCTGTGCTTTTCCATCTGCATTGCGTCGCCACCTTACTATTTGGGCGTTAATGAGTACCAAGTAAAGGTTGTTGGTTTATATTTTTAACTAGAACTTTAGAAATATTGATGAAAAATATGTTTGCAAACAAAAAACTGCTGTTCCGTAAGTATCCTTTAATCAAAAGCGGCAAGCACTGCTTGCTATCCAGAAGAAATTTTTCACAGGAGGGGTTCAACGCAGAATCAAATGGTTAATGGTCCTAACTTCCGAATATTTTATATTACTATTGAAAGTAATTAATAAAAAACAATACATTGTTATCGTTAGTATATTTTGAGGTGTCTAGATTA
>JAUQYY010000217.1 GCA_030587505.1 Candidatus Sigynarchaeota archaeon | reverse complement strand
GTTTAAAGAGAATAGAAAGCTGAATGTCTCTCAAGAACTCGGGCTTCGAATATAAAGCATCGAAAAAGAAGGGACATTACTCAAGCGTCCCCCTTTCACTTTTAGGGAAGAACATTCGCGCTTTACATTTGTATTCTTCATATTTTCTCCTGTACATTTTCGACAGAGATTTTTCTTTTTCCAGAACTACGAAATACATAACAATAATTGCGTAAAATGACAATACTACCGTAAGAACGTTGGGTATGATGGAAGAAGTTCCCAACACAGCGAGAAGTTCGCAAATAGGAAGATTGAAGAAGTGTAGCGAAGCCTTTTGTCCGCTGTAGCGCGAAGCCGTCGCTGTCCCCCCTTCCCCATATAGTATCAGAACCTATTTGAACCTTTTGTGAAGCAGCTTTATTGCTAGGAGAATAAAAAGAATGAAGAATCCCGTAAGCACTAAGGAATCTGTAATAATTGTTGTGCCTGAAAACATCAAAAAAGAGTACCGCAGTCCATCAACAGTATAGGTGAGTGGCATCGTATAAGCGATGTACTGGAGTCCCTCCGGCATAGCCGAGACCGGGTAGACGATGCCACAGAGAAATATCATCAAGAATCGAGGGAAATTGAGCAGGGTTTGAGCTTCAAACACCTCCTTCACTAAAACACATAAAAGAGCACCAAGGGATGAGAAGGCCAAGAGGGAGGGAATGATGATCAAAATAAGATAAAGCACGTTAACAGGGAGACCGAGGAAAACCACCGAACACGTTGTCACAATAACCGTCATTATGAGCCCAAAAATGGCACCTCCCAGCACCTTCCCGAGAAGCACGGTGGGGAGGCTAATGGGTGCTAAGAGCAACCTTTCCAGAGTACCAAGTTTAAGCTCAAGATTGATAACCACCGCCTCCGCAGCAGTTGTGCTGAACAGGATGGTCATCGCGATTAGTCCAGGCACCAACTCTTGAAAGCTGAGGGGATTTCTCAAGTAGAAGGCCAAAATCCAGGCCGTAGGAAAGAGAATACCCCAGCTAACCGAAGGGGGCTTGAGGTAGTAAGTCCTCATATCTTTCAATACGATGTAATAAATGCCTCTTAGGTTATCGCGCCACATCTACCTTCCCCCCTTTTCAATCGCCATAACGGTCGGACTTAAACCCGTAATCTTGATAAAGGCGTCCTCAAGACTTGGTTTAATACTATTCACCGACCGTATCACAATATCCTTATCCCTAGCGAGTCGGAACACTTTATCATACACATCATTAAGAATACCACCATAAATTCGTACTTTATTACGGTCCACCGCTACTATCTTAACTCTTGGAAGCCTATCAGTTAGGTCTTCCACCAACTTTGATACGTCTCCATCAATGGAGATTTCGATTACCGATTCCTCTTCAGCGGTGGTCTTCAAAACTCGGGGAGTATCAACTTTTACGATTCGTCCCTTAACCAGAATAGCAACTCTATCACATAAAAGGTCTGCCTCCTCTAGGTAATGAGTTGTAAGGAGGATAGTTATTCCCTGCTGGCGAAGGTTGGCGATCAAATTGCGCAGGGAGCGGGCAGCCACCACATCTAAGCCGACTGTGGGCTCGTCAAGAAAGAGAATTTCAGGGTCGTGAATCAGGGCTGCAGCAATTGTTAAAGCCCGCTTCATGCCCCGGGAGAGAGTATGAAATTGGCTATCTTTCCGCTCATAAAGTCTGAAGGTTTTTAGCAGTTCTTCTGCTCTCTTTCTACGCTGAGCGCGTGGAACACCGTAAAGCTTTGCCATGAATAAGAGGTTGTCAACGGAGGACAACTCATCGTAGAGGTTCGAAGTCTCTGGAACAACTCCAATATGCCTCTTCGCCTCCACGATCTCTGAGTTAATGTCGAAACCCAAAATGGATGCTTTTCCCTCTGTGGGTTCTGAAAGCCCTGTAAGCATCCTTATAGTTGTGGTTTTCCCTGCACCATTTGGACCGAGAAGTCCAAAAATCTCGCCCTTCTTAACCTCGAATTTGATATGGTCAACGGCAAGAATTTTTCCGTAGAATTTCGTTAAGTCTGATACTTGGATCACTACATCGTTACTCATCTCTACATCTCCTCAATTATTTTTATCAACAGGCAATTTTGCACAATGGTTCCAGCATATACGATGTTGCAACCAAGGGGGCAGTACCCTAAAGGGCGGAGGCATTAGTCCGTAGTAAATATGCTGTGTCAGGCGACGCCCGCTGGGCGTCTGTAGTTACTTTATACTGTAATATGCTTTCGGCAAAGGGGGACTATTATAGCTCGATATATACTTTTTTGGATATCCTTATTCTATACTCTTCATCTGTGGTTGCACATCCGCTTTTAAACTCTATCTTTCTGCTCCCGGTTAAAAGTAGCCTTCGATGCATCCTCTCTGGAGTTCTTATTTATTCATAGGTAGTTGACCTCTTCTTGGGCGCAAGCACAGAATCCGTGCACATTGATGGTTTGCACGAAATAAGTCTCATTCGAAATATACGTTGACTCTAAACTTTTTTCCGCTTCGAAGTTCCAGATCGAAGTGGACCTTGTTAGGCTCCGCTTTGTACTCTTTTTCTGCGTCTTCCATGCTGACGGATTTTATCTTTCTGAGGTGTTCTTTGACGTATTTTCCTGCCCATTCCGGTAGAACCAATTCCCCCTTGGGCATGTCGAAGAACGGGTTGTAGGGTTTTATGTCTATGATTGGTGTTCCCTCATCCGCGTCAAGTCCTCTTACAAACAGTGAATCGTCTTCTCTGCTAACCAGTCTCACGGTTATTAAACCTATGGGATTCGGGCGAGTGGGAAACCTGGAGGCGAAGATCCCTAGGTTGGGCATACCAGGCCACGGGGGCTGCACCTTCACGGCCTGGCGCAACTCAGGAGTTACCGCGTGCATCCAGTACAGCACAACGATGTGTGAGAACTGCTCAATATTCTCAAGTGCCTTTCCATATTTTTCGAAGATCCGCACGTGTGATACCTCGCCTCTTTCTACAACCTCGCCGACGGGCTCAAACTCAAGCTTCATAATAACCACCTACCTTACTTTCGATTATTAGGACTGTTCTGGAATCCTTTTTAATAAGAATCCTACCATAAAAATTCATGAACCGGAATCTCTGAATCCGTCCTTACTTAATTTTTCGCTTTTATGTTGTTATGTTAGTTGACGGTTCTTGGCTAACCGTAGTGTTCAAAATTGTTTACTTTTATGACGCTGTTCGACATACTGCTAGTCTCTCTCTACCCTTCCTTGAGCCTTTTTATTTCTCCCTTTATGCTCTCAAGATTTTTTTCCAGTATTCTCTTGTAACTCGCTAGAATTTCTATTCTTTCCTCTTTCGTTAGAATTTCCGTAATACTCTCTTCAAATCCGGGTTTCGGGTGGTGACTCTGACATTTACACACGCCGATTGTTCCGTGAAGTCTACCTGTTTCGGTTCCACACATATTATTCATCTCCTTCAGCATTTAGTAGATCAATTACTACTTTCTTCTTTTTTAGTCTCCAAACCTTCTGCGGTGCTCCTTTCCCCTCTTCCTTATACTCAGCAACCTCGATAATTTCCCCACTCTTTAGTTCGGATAGGTGATAATACAATCCTGAGGGAGTTAGACTCACCTTGTCTACAAGATGTTCGTATATTTCCTTAGTACTCTTGGTTCCTTCACCAATAAAATTAATGATTAACCACCTCGTTGGACAATGGAGCACCCTTGCCAAGTTTTGTAGCTCGACCAGTCTATTGTGTAAAAGATTTTTAACACTCATTTGGACACCATAATATTTCAGTGAATAACTATAATACTACACGCCTAAAAAATATTTCGGATTTCTTAAAAAAATAATTTGGAAAACCTAAAAAATCTATTCACATTCCTGCATTTATGAAAAGTGTCAAACGCGTCGTTCTCATTAGTTATCTTTATCTCTTCTGCATCTGTCTTAAGAAAAAAGAACTGACCATTCACTCCTCCTCCTTTATTCGTCTAGCTTCTTTCTCTAATTTCAGTTGGACACGTAGTAGTTCTTTGCACGCTATTACAAAATTTTCGATCCCACTTTAATGTCTAACGTTTCTTGGATGGGAAACTCGAATTCTAAATCGAGTATATCTGAGATTACTACGTGTATTTTTATCTTATTTTCTTTCAACGCAATTACGCATCCTAAAAAAATTCCCCACCTTTTCTTCTTTTCCGCCTTCCATTTCCT
>JAUQYY010000213.1 GCA_030587505.1 Candidatus Sigynarchaeota archaeon | reverse complement strand
TGCACAGGAATGAAATTGTCAAGAAGAAGGGTGTTCACTGTTTTTCTAAGCTTCGCTTAGCGGCTAGGAGAACATTTTTCATCAGCATAACCACGGTCATTGGTCCCACACCGCCTGGAACAGGAGTAATGTAACCTGCTTTTTCCTTGACGCTTTCAAAATCCACGTCTCCGCACAGCTTCCCCTCAACTCTGTTTATCCCAACGTCGACAACAATGGCACCCTCCTTAACCATGTCAGGGGTGACGAACTTCGGTTTACCAACAGCGACCACGAGGATATCCGCACGTCTCATGTGAGCCTTCAGATCCCTCGTTTTGGTGTGGCAAACGGTAACCGTCGCATCATTATTAATTAAGAGAACCATGAGAGGCCTGCCGACTATTTTACTCCTGTTCACAATTACAACATCCTTCCCTCTCACCTCTATACCGCTCCTCCTCAGCATCTCAAGAATACCAGCAGGTGTATTCGCAACGAATCCCTCACTCCTCAGGAGAAGATTGCCGGCGTTAATGGGGTGTAAACCATCCACATCTTTTTCTGGGGAGATGGCGGAGATTATCCTGTTTTCGTCTAGATGCTTCGGTAGGGGAAGCTGAACAAGAATCCCGTGAATCCTATCATCTCTGTTCAGCTCCTCGATAAGCTCAATTATCTCCTTCTCCTCAGCCGTGTCGGGGAAAACGTGCTCCTCAAAGTGGAAGGTAACCCTACCACAAGCCTTCCTTTTAATATTCACGTACACCTGAGAAGCGGGATCGCTTCCCACGCGGATAACGGCAAGTCCCGGTGTCACACCGTGCTTTTCAAGGAGCACTCTGGCTTCTTCTGCTATCTCTTTTTCGATGCTGCTCGCTATTCCCTTGCCATCAATTATCTTCGCAACCATACTTGGAAGCCTCCACGTTGAGTAAAGCCGAATAGTTTTTAAAGTTGACGTATCTGTTGTTTTCACCACCCAACAGATAGGAGGAATATGGAGATTAACGTCGCCATCACTATAGACTTGGACAGAGACTGCCCTATGCCGGTCAAAGGGGTGAAGCACGCGGTCAGCGATATTCTAATAGGAAACCCCAACAGAAGAACAGACGCCGTTTTCAGCTGCACCGTTAAGGGGCTTGAAAAAACCCTAGAACTCCTGAAAGACCTTGAGGCAAAAGCAACATTTTTCATCGAAGCAAGAACACTGCTATATCTCAAAGAGCACAGAAAAGAACTGGTAAAATCATTGTCGAAAAACGAGGTATGCTGCCACGGGTTAAACCACGAAGATCTAACAGGAGAAGAAACAGGTGTGCGAATCGAATACAGACAGCAGCTAGCAATCCTGAAGAAAGCCACACAAACCATTGAGAGACTGCTAAACGTAAAACCCAGAGGATTCAGAGCCCCCTACCTGAAAACAAACGCTGACACCATTAAAGCACTGACCAAGCTCGGCTACCTTTACGATTCATCAATAATGGTGGAAACAGTTAAACCCCCGCTCCCATACATCATAAGAGAAAGTCAAAGCGGCCTAATAGAGGTACCCGTCCCAGTCTACCCAAAGAAACCAAGGAAGATGGCCCTCTACACTTGGGCCCTATTCGAAAAAAGAAGAAAAATAGACGAGTACAAGAAAGTCCTGAGAGTCTACCAGAAAAACGACAGCGGGGGATTACTGCAGGTCTCCTTTCACCCCTGGCACCTAGCCTACCTCATAAGAGAGAAAAGAAACCTGAGCGAAGAAGAAATCGAAGAAAACGTAAACACTCTAAAAGAGCTGCTGACTCAAATAGTAGAAGACAACAACGAGATGTTTACAGTCTGGGAATACCTGAAAAGCAAGTACAATGTGGATTCGGTGAATTCTGGATGCGAGAAACTGGCACCACTACAAGAGTGATCTCCAAGGCGGAATTTATTGTTTTAGAGAAATTTTTATTAATGTGTTGGTGGGAAAGTATGGAAGTGTCTAACCAGAACACTAAACTATTTATACCCCGAAAAGCTAATAACTAAAAAAGAACGCAATAAAGTCAGTAATTTTGGAGAGAAGAAAAAATGGCTAAAGACAAGATTTATGGAGCTATAATATTCATTGTTTCTGTGTTAATCATCCTCTGGTACACCTGGTGGACCCTGTACTTTGGAGTGTGGATAGGATCTCAAGTAGACTACGGAGCTACGTCAATCCAACTCATGCTGGCACTCACGTCGGGCAACTCAGCAGCAGCCATAGGCACCTATAACATAGCACTTATGCAGTACTGGTCAACAGGACTCCTAAGCTGGATTCCCGTCCCGCCGAGATTCTTATCGGTAGCAATACCCATCTGGCTAGCAGTCACACTAATCCTCGTAATCGCCGCTTGGATCGGCTACACAATGATGACCACTCCTCCTCCGGTTCCCATCGAAGAGCTGGAGAAGGCTGAGGAAGAAGAAGAAGCAAAAACGAAAGGGAAAAAGTAAGAAAGGCCAGAGGGTCGGCAATTTGAACGGACCAAAAGCAGAAAGACCTATTTGGTCCCATTTTTTTTATTATAGAATCACGTGAATCAAAGCGGCACGATGTAGTAGGTATGTATTTTATTTTTTTGGGTTTGTTGGTGGTTTGTCTATCTCCCTTTTTGAGCCTTGATTCCCGGAAAGAAGCCCTCACAAATCTCTCTTCACAACCGCTAAATCACATACACCCCCTCAAAAAACATACATATTACATCGTGCCAATCAAAGCTTTTTCTCCTAGGCACAACAAAGCTGAGCTTACAGGGTTTTCAGTAGGAATTCTGCCACCGTTTTCCCCACTTCGTCCTCATAACCCCAGTAGAAGTGGTCGGCACCCTGGAGGATTCTCTTTTCTTTAGGCTCTGGAAGTTCACTGTAAAAGTCGTTAAACACTGTTTCTGGTGTGAACTGATCCATATCCCCAATGAGCATTATCTTGGGCTTTGTGCAGCTCTTAAGATAGTCGAACTCGAACAGTGTTAAGGGTGGAGAAATTGCCACCAAAGCTTTTATATTATCGCTCTCACTCAGAGCCGCTAACCCCACGAAGGCTCCAAACGAGTATCCGGTGAGCGCTATTCTCTCACCGTCTATTTCGTCCCGTTTAAGGAGAAAATCTAAAGCAGCTCTTGCATCGTCCTGTTCTTTTATGCCTTCCCCGAACTGCCCTTCACTTCTCCCCACGCCGCGAAAATTGAATCTCAGCGCTGCTACTCCGCTCCTAACAAGATGTGTACACACAACCATAACTACATTATTGTGCATCGAACCCCCGTAGAGAGAGTGCGGATGGCAAACTATGGACGCGGGGAAGGGCCCTGATCCTTCTGGAAGTTCTAGGTAGCCCTCCAATGTTAGTTCTCCGGACTTGAACTCTACGGCGGGCATAAGTAATCCTCCATCTTTTTTGACATCAACTAGAGAGTATACCGATTGATGGTTGTAGTTATGTTTCATAGTGCTTATAAAAATCTATCTCACACTCAACCAGTTTAATTTGAAGATTCTAGAGGAGTCGGTTCTCAGTCGTTGTTCTTGTATTATGGAAAGGTTTTTATTTACATTAGTAAAATTATAGAACAGCGAATCGGGTGAAACCAATGGTCAAGGGTGAAACATTTAACCTGACGGAGAGACAGATTCAGATATTGAGGAAACTTTATGAGAACGGTAGGAGTATGCAGGTTTGCTCGGTTTACAAGACCCAAAGCTCACTTGCTAAGGATATGGGCATAACGAGGCAGGGGCTCAGCAACCACCTGAGAAAGCTCCGAGACAACGGTTTCATTAGAACCGGTAGGGGATTCATTGATCTCACGAGTAAAGCCCTGAGTGCTCTCGGAGAATCGGATATCGACGCGTTTGTGTTCATGAAGGTTTTCCCCCAGAAAAGGGTAAAGGCCTATGAGCAGATAAGAAAGGCAGGCGCCTCAAGGCTTTTTAGAGTGACAGGCACAGTTGATATAATCGCTCAGGTAACCCAGTCGAAACTCGACAAGTTTCTGAAAAAAGTTTCAGAGATAGACGGAGTCGAAGAAACAAACGCACACATCGTCCTAGAGATAATAACTTAGTTTCAAGTCAACCTCGTGTAACCGGTGGAACCACGGGTCACAATCCCTGCTCGTCAATAATCCTAGCCGCATCAGAAGGCTTTTCGGCCACGTAAACTCCGGCCTTTCTGAAAGCATCTATCTTACTCTTCGCGGATCCCTTCCGCCGGATATTATTGCCCCGGCGTGGCCGAGTGTTTTTCCAGTGGGGGCTGTCCCACCCGCGATGAATGCGACTACCGGTTTCTCGTAGCCCGTTCTGGTGATGTACTCCGCTGTTTCTTCCTCCATGGTGCCGCCGATTTCACAGACCAGCACCACGGCTCTGGTTTTTGGATCCTCCCCAAACATTTCTAGCACATCGATGTAAGACATTCCGGTAACCTTATCGCCGCCGATTCCTAGGCAGGTTGATTGCCCCCGTTTCGCAGCGGTTAGCTGGGAGGCTATCTCATAGGTGAGCGTACCGGATCGGCTGACCAGACCCACACTTCCGGTACTGAACAAGTGCCCGGGCATAATTCCCAGTTTACATTCGCCCGGAGTGATTATGCCAGGGGTGTTGGGTCCAATAATTTTGACATTTTTTCTCCTCGCCATCTCCAGAATGATGAGCGAATCGTGCACGGGAATGCCCTCGGTAATCACCACAATGAGGCTGAGAGGCTGCTCTAAGGCTTCCAAAATGGCGTCCATGCAGAACCTTGCCGGAACAAACACTATCGATGAGTCAACGTCATGCTCGTGTAGAGCCTCCTCGACAGACCCGTACACCGGCACGCCGTGAACCTCCTCTCCTCCCTTGCCCGGGGTAACCCCCGCAACGATTTTCGTGCCGTACTCCAACATGAGCTTTGTGTGAAAGTTTCCCTGACGCCCGGTTATTCCCTGCACGATTACCCTCGTATTCTCATCCACAAGTATCGGCATTTAACCCCTCCTTGAGAGCTCTACAGCTCTGCGAGCCGCTCTCTCCATATCATCGAAGGTCTTTATTCCGATATTTTCTAGGAGCTTCTTGCCCTCATCCTCGTTGGTTCCAACCATCCTAATGACGATTGGGAC
>JAUQYY010000212.1 GCA_030587505.1 Candidatus Sigynarchaeota archaeon | reverse complement strand
TGGTGGGCCCTTCGTCCAGTCCCAGTTCTCAAGACTCGGAACTCCACCCGTCAGACCCACGAAAAAGAGAGCGTAGTAGCCGCTCAGGCTCGATTTCTGCGAGTTCGTGTAATAATACGCACCGACCGCCACTCCGGATGCTGAGATAACAACCGCGAGAACCACCGCCACAACTCGTTTATCCATATTCTAACCCCCTATTCTTCCCAAACAAGGTGTTTTTGTTTGCAGAATTAAAGCTTACGGAGCTGGAGTTCAGTATTCTTTCTCTCGGATATCGGATCGCTAATCTCTTTTTTAGTTAATTTATCCGTTTAGCAGCTTATTTTTTTTACTAAACGTTTTTTGCCAGTTTCAAACTTCACCGACGAAAACAATTAATCGACCCAACCAGTCCCAGAGTTCAAAGCCGCAGTAACTGTAAATACCATTGCACAAAAATCTTGTAAATAGCATATGATATCGGAAATTGATTGTGTGAGCCGGAAAATTCTCCATTTCCGTTAGGTTAAACCGCTTGGTGCAGGTTGCCAGATTTTTCAATTGATGAGAGTGTTCTTGTGCTTATGTATGAAAACTTTTTATAGTCGGATAAGCCTTATTCTCTTCAATACGGAAAATTGGAAAGGAAGGTCTTCTATGCATGCCCATACTGAATAGGTCGAAGATTCGCCCGGATGTGCTTAGGCTTATGGACGAGCTTCTAAAGGAGCAAATGAACGGCGTTCTAGAGTTTCTCAAAGCTGAGGAGAATCAGGGGGTCGATTTTCAATCGCTCTGGCAGAAGGTGATGGAGGGAAACGAACACTTCTTCAAGAAGGGAGGAGAACTCAACATAGACGAACTGTACGATTACCTCACGAAGGATGAGATGTTTCTCCTAGCCCGGTTGCTGCGATTCGCCTTTGAGCATGTAGCGAACGTCGACCAGGAGAGGCATCCAATCCCTGGGGACGTGAAGGTGGAAAAGGTTGATGCTGGTGGTGTGCCCGCGGAGTGGCAAATCGTCCGCGGAGAAAAGGAGGACCGAGTCTTGATGTACTTACACGGGGGAGGTATGGTGCTCGGCTCACCCAACAGCCATCGACTACTCACGGTCGCACTCGGTCAGGCGACGAAGATGCGGGTGCTAAGCATAGACTACCGACTCGCACCCGAACATCCTTACCCCGCCCAACTCGAGGACTGCGTCACCGCGTACAAGTGGCTCCTATCCACGGGAATCAAACCCGAGAACATTGTCATCGCCGGGGACTCGGCGGGAGGCAACCTCACTCTCACAACCCTCCTCAAGCTTAGGGACGAGGGAGTACCCCTACCCGCCGGGGGTGTCTGTCTCTCGCCAGCAACCGACTGGACGGGCACCGACGAAACATTCTTTAAGAACGCTGAAACCGACCCGGTCCTCGCAGACATCGGACTCTTCTGGTGGGTTCCCGCCTACCTTGCTGGAGCGGACCCAAGCGATCCTCTGATCTCCCCGCTATTCGCAGATTTGAAGGGCCTGCCGCCTCTGCTGATTCAGGCGAGCACGTGCGAAATGCTATTCGGCGGCTGTAAGCGCTTTGTCGAACGAGCCAAGGCTGCGGGCGTGGACGCAACCCTGGAAACCTGGGACGACATGCCTCACGTGTTCCAATCCTTCGGACTGTACGAACTACCCGAAGCAAAAGAAGCAATAACCAAAATAGGTGAATTCGTCCAAAAACTGTTCAAGTAGAACCACCCACATCCCCACCTTTTTAAACTGAATACCAGTTAAGTCGGATTTATTCTCCGGTAAGGGAGGCAAAAATCGTTTCTTACCAACTCAAGAGGCGAGGGAAACAATTAACTTCTCTTTAATGATTAAAATGGTCTGATTCTACGTTAATCTGGAGATGGGTAAATTTTTAAGGGTGATATGGGTCTTCTTTTAGAAGATTAAGGTGAGGATTCATGATCACGGATGGAATCTGCGTAAAGGGTGAGCGTAAGGAGAAGAACTGGAAGGGAACCAAGTTTAAGGAACCCTATAAGGAAGCTGTGGAAAGATTCAGGAAAGAGGTGATGGGAAGACCGGATTTCGACCCCGCCACCCTGTTCATTTGGGGAACCATGATGGGAATGAGTGTTCTCCAAATCATGGAGGATGTTGAGGAGAACTTTGGACCGGAAGGCCAGAGGGTGGTGAGCGACGCCCTGAGAAAGGTCGGATACGATATCGCCAGGCAGAGCTTTGAGAACGCTGTGTTTCCTGAGGGCACCACAGACATAGAGAAAGCTAGTTTCATAGCCACGTGGATCAACACGGTTTTCTGGACCTCGATTGAAAAGCCCGAAATCCTTAGCGATGAGGAAGCTATATTTGACATTCTATGGTGTCCACACCAGGACGTGTACAAGCCCTTCGACTGCCGAGTGCAGCGCTACCTGGTTGAGGGCATAAGAAAGTACTTGGGAGAAAGAGAGGGCATCCAGTTCGACGCGGAGTTCAAGTGGATCATACCCGCGGGGGCTGAAACCTGCCGATTCCGAATCTGGAAAAAGAAGGAAGGCGAAGAAGCCCAGTGGGAAAAATACTCAAAAATACTAGAAGAAAGAGCACTAAAACGGTGGAAAGCGAAAAAGAAAAAAGCTAGAGTTTCTTGTTGAATTTTTCTTTTCCCTTGGAAACCCCTGCGTTTTTCTCCTTTTTCGCGGAAAAGGCGTCTTAAACAGCTCCGCCGGGGTCCAGGAAAAATCATGGAGAAGCTCCAAAAAAGCACCTTTAACCGTTTCTATCGATTTGAATCGAAACCGATTTCCCGGGTGGAGTAACCGTCAACCTATTTGGGGGCAGACGCCAAAACCTGAAAGTGGGTCACTAGAGATGCTAAAGGCTTGAAGCGAGATCTACCCACTTTAACACTTTACTCGGTCTTGGGACATTTTCTTCCTCCGCTAGCCTGTGGAGTTCTCTATCCTCAGTGAGAAGGATTCCACCGTGACTGGTGGCTGTTGCGTAAATCATCCCGTCAAAGTAGTCATTTAAGCCTAATTCGAGGAGTTTGTCAGCTATCTCCTCCACATCTGGATTCGTAAGCGCGGTTTGAGTAACCCTCTTATCGTATTGAAGCGCTGTGAGACCTTTTCTGAACCTCTCCAAAAGTGTTTCCCTCTTACCCGGCTTCTTTTTGAGGAGTCTAAGAATTATCCACTTGGCCTCAACTACGGACACCGGATTGTAGCTAACTGAGTACTTATTGAGCATCTCTGGAAACTTTCTCTCGTAGTTCTTAAGTTTTAATCCTACACCGAAAACAGGAAGAAGATACGTTGTGTCCATTAGCAGCTCATCCAAAGCCTCCCCTCTCCTTCTGCGCTTCCTCACTAAGCCTCTCAGCTTCCTCGGGGCTTAACTCCAATACCCTATTCTTAATTACTTCTTCAATGCTGGTGATCCCTTCGATTATAAGCTTACTGTCCCTCACCACAGCCTTAACAAAACCTCCAGGCTTTATCCCTGATTTCTCACGTATCTCCCTGTTAGTGTATATCTCCCCTCTCTTACCCACCTTAAGGATTACTTCAGACATAATTCAAACCTCCGACAAAAACATCAAATCAGAAGAATATAAAGATTCCGAATAGAATACGCCGTAAACCTGAACACAGAATCGAAAATCACTCTTAAACGGTAACAGAGCGGTGCAGCAAGAACGGATAAGCTACTATGTTACTCTTCAAAAAATCTTCGGAGCCGTGGTTTTGCCCTTTGAACCAAGGAATAATGTCATCAGCCTACAAGAATGTTCTACATTTTTGAATGATTTATTATAGATTATAAGTAAATAGTCTC
>JAUQYY010000203.1 GCA_030587505.1 Candidatus Sigynarchaeota archaeon | reverse complement strand
GCCTAGCGATAGCCTCTGTTAGCATGTCCTGGTCACGTGTGGTTGCTCCAACGTATATCATCTCTCCCTCGGTAGGAAACTCGTCCGCGTAAAAGGTGCAGAACTCTTCGGGAACGCAGAGCCTACCCCCTAGGGGATTATCGTTGCTCACAGCCTCCTGCAGCTCGGCCCGCGTAACCAGGGGAAGTTTTTTCACGTTGCTCAGACTCTTGATGTCTTCGGGTTTAACTCCGGCCGCGTCGAACTTCTTGTGGTGGAACTCCGAATTGTAGTACACGTGCACCAGTTGGCTCCTAAGACGCCTCTCTTGCAGCTGCTCGATCTCGCTCCTCGGTATGGTTTCAATAAAAGGATTGAAAATTCTGATTTTCACTACCTCCATCTACTCTCTAAAGCCGAAAATGATTTGAAAATATAAAGAAATACTGGTTTCTAATAATTTTTTTGGTTTTCTTCCGAACTTGCTCCGAAGACCGGTGGGCGAAAAACCAGAAATCATCTATACCGGGAAATCACCCAAGAGCTAAGCATCCGTCCAAGGATGCCTAAAACCTTTTTTAAGAAAAGGCAGTCTGGGGAATGTTCAATTAAAACCCGCCTGATTTAGGGTACCCTATCACACGAATCTTTCGCCAACGGTTTCTCTAGAAAGGGGGATTAAACTTATATTCCCCTCGAGTGGTTTGAAACCCAAAGAAAGCGGGAAAATCTGCGGATTGTGGTTTTTATGTCTGAGCAGTTGGAGAGGATAGAAAAATCCTCCGTGAATGACCCGGTAATCCAGGAGATTATCGATGAGCACCTTGAGGAGATAAACGCTCCCTGGAAGCTTATTTCGGGTAGGAGATTCCACGCCGAGCCGGGAGACCCTCACGCCTTCTCTAGGGGAATCTACGTGTGCAGGGTTCCACTGGGTGTGGTATACGTTTCGGACCAGCTTTATAGCAGTTTGAACCGAGAGGAGCTCCGCTACATAGTGTTCCACGAGGTCTACCACATACTAAACAACGACTCAGCCGCGAATTTTGTCTACGAACTGGAGAGTTTGGGGTTCAGCAACCTGGTTTCAGGGTGGACCCAACTCGAACCAGAGGAGGCGCAGGAGGTTCTCGAAGGGGTGAGGGCGGTTCTTGAGGACTTTGAATCATCATTCAGAATGGGTAGTGTTGGTAGAAGCCAAGAGCTCGGCGCGGACAGATACGCGGTTATCTGGGCGAGTGGGAAGGAAAACGCGATAAGCGCCCTGAAAAAATTAGCCGAGATGGGGGTGGATGGCCTGTCCCACATCGGAAGAGATGGAAGATTCGAACCTCCAGCCCTAACCATAGAGGAGAGGATACGAACCATTGAAGAGCAACCTTAAGGGTGGAAGCCCCAACATCAAAGAAGACAATTAAACAAGCTCACAGCTCTGCTGAGAACACCCAACAAACCCGAGGGGAACAATGGACTTCATAGGAAAGGAGCCCGATTGCGATATCATAAAATCCCAAAAATAGAAGTGTGAGGAGCTTTTTACTGCGTTGGATAGCAACACTAGGCTCTCGGGTAGGTATGCCTGGGCCTTGCCGACTGCGACCTTGTCTCCGTTCTGGTTCTCAGCGTATAACTCCAGATCAACAAAGCTCATTTCCTTCGTTCTCGGATGCTTCGCAACCACCTTGCCGTGAAAAGTGATGGTATCCCCCGGATGCACGGGTTTAATGAGTTTTATGTCTATGGACTCTAGTCTACTCCATCGGCGTAGCACCAGTTGGTGATAACCTGAGTGAGCTTTGCGATTGCCCACTGTCCATGAGCAATCGTTTTCCCCACGCCGAAGAGGTTCACTTTCTTCGCCCAGACAGGGTCTATGTGAATGGGATTGAAATCAAGCGAACCGCAGGCGAACTTCGAAATCATCTCCTGGGTGACCTGAACCCTAATAGGCTGTAACTCGTAACCAAGCTCCACATCTTCAAACCTAACCTTTTCCGGCATCTCCCTCACCGCACACCATTCGCTGTACGATTATTTTCTTGCCCCCTCTATTCTGTGCTCCTCTTCACCCTTCGAGAACGGGAGTATTAGTGTTCCCCATCACTTGGCGACGAGTTCGTCTCTATGGTTTCTGAACTCCGAGTAGTATGTCAGGTAGTGTTTTCCCCTCTTTATGTACTTGTCATATGCTCTCGACTTGATTCTTATCACGTCACCCTCCCTTGGGTTACCTTTTATGAAGAAACGGGTAAATAAACATTGGTGCGAGAATCCTAATTTCTCTCCCAATCCGCGGTTAATAAAAAATTGTTGAGAGAGGTGTTCATTCGAACTCGTATTTCACGTCGCCCAGGAGGTACACCACGATGATTATGCCGAACACCAGGTTAATTATCCCCACCAGGCTCAGCAACGAGAGTACACCGCCCACAATGTTCAGAATACCGATGATCAGAGCAAGGTAGTACCCCCACTTCTTCATATAGAGCAGACCGAAACCCGCCGCGATGTACAACACCGAAGAAGCCAAGATAGCGATCGTTCCCACATGTAACATGTTCACGTAGGAAAGATCACTCATCATGGACATGAGAGAAGTGTACAGGTAGTACATTGCAAAGTGGTGTGGTATTGATGGGTTCCTTAAGAGGTCGAGTGTAAGCACAAGGTTAAGATTCATCGTGTAATAGTAGTTAGCAACAATGAAAACCTCAATGGCTATAGCGCCTAGGATTCCCAGAATAGCGAGAATAAGAAATATTATTGCCAAAGCCGTAATTCCTCCAGGCCTATAAACCTCCATCTGAAATTCACTCCCAACGGGCAGTTACTGAAAATAAGCGCTTTGCGGAATATAAAAAAGTTTCTTCTGTGGTCGGTGTAGATTCAAAAGAAGCGGTGGTAAAGTAAATAAAGGGGGACTGAGTTGAGTAACAACATGAAAGCCAGAAAAAGGAGTTTAGAAGATGGAAAAAGTGGAGAAGGTACTTGAAGGGGACTGCCTTAAGTACTTTTCTGAAGGTTCTATTAAGAATATTCATCTCACCTTTCTCGACCCCCCGTATAGACAGGGGAAGGACTATAAGTTTTTTGATGACAACCAGCCAGAAGAAAAATACTGGAATTGGTTGAGGGAGATTCTGTTAAACATACATGAAGTAACAGTTGATGGGGGAGCCATCTACTTCATGCACAGAGAAAAAAACGTAAAATGGATGATGGATATCTTAGAGAAAACTGGATGGACGTTTCAGAACCTTATAATATGGAAGAAATTTACCTCAGCTGTTCCATGTGACTTCAGATTCGGTAAGCAATATCAAGTAATAGTCTTTGCCACTAAAGGCAAA
>JAUQYY010000191.1 GCA_030587505.1 Candidatus Sigynarchaeota archaeon | reverse complement strand
GGGGAAACTCTTTTCATGTTTCAGATAATCTTTTAAGTCTCCCGATTTTATAAAATAAAAACTGAATATTCTCCATCTTGGCTTTTTCGAGGAGGTGAGAGGTTTTGATTAGCTTAGATAAGGTTTTCACTCCTATTGAAATCAAGGGTGTGGAAATTCCCAATCGAATAGTTTCCCCCCTACCGATACCGATTTCGGAACCGCAGATGGATCTGTCACAAAAATGGACCTGGAGTACTACGACAGAATCTCAAGAGGCGGTCCGGGGCTAACTATTGTCGGGGCCAGCGCCGTAGCAGAGAATGGACGTGGTTTTCCACACGTTTTGAACATTTATGATGATCGCTACATCGACGGTTTGAGCAAACTCTTTGCGGTGATAAAGAAAAATGGTTCAATCCCTGCCATACAGCTTTCCCATGCGGGACGCCAGGCTTGGATGCCTAACTTCGAACCAGTAGCTCCCTCCCCCCTTCCTGCTATCCTAAAAAGCATGAGTTCAGGATTGGAGATGGAGCTTGCAAGGCCAAGAGAGCTGACTCGGAACGAGATCGAGGAAATCGAGGACGCATTTGCGGCTGCAGCGCTCAGGGCTAAGAAAGCTGGGGCAGAACTCATAGAGTTTCACGCTTGTCACGGATATCTCATCCACGAATTTCTGTCCCCACTTTCAAATAAGAGGACGGATGATTACGGTGGTAACCTAGAAAACCGAGCCAGATTCATTTTAAACATAATCACAAAAACAAGGGAACGCGTTGGTGAGAATTTCCCTCTGTGCTGCAGGATAAGTGCTGATGGACGCGTTGAAGGTGATCTGACCCTAGAGGAATCAAAAAGGTTAGCTCCAATGCTGGTGGACGCTGGGATTGACGTTCTACACGTTTCTAGTGGAAGGTACGAGAACATCGACTACATCTCCCCGCCGGAGGATCTCGGTGAGTGTGTCAACATTCACCTAGCTGAGGGCATCAAAGAGTGTGTCGACGTTCCAATTATAACTGTTGGTGGAATTTTTGACCTCGAAACCGCCGAGAAAATTCTCCAAGAGGGAAAGGCGGATATGGTGGCGATAGGGCGGGCGCAGATTGCGGATCCCGAAATCGTGAACAAGTCCAAGCAAGGAAACTTCGATTCCATAGTAAAATGCACTAGATGCAATGAGTGCGGGCTGTCACTGTATATGGAACCTGCGATACACTGCTCCGTGAATAAAGACCTACCAAAAATCTCACCTGACACACCCCGGATTAAGGTTTAGCTCAGAAACTACCCGATTCTCAAAACTAGGTCTTATGCAAAGATTCTACTCCTTTTCGTCACTTTTTCCAACCGCTCTTGTACTACCTCCACTCCTATTCCAGGTTTTTGGGGAACCGTCATGGTTCCGTCTCGGTTAAGTTGAAACGGCGGCTCCACTAAATCCTCAGAGTAGTAACGACTGCTGGCTGATATATCATTTGGTAATTTGTAGTTGGGTAGGCTTGCAATCGCCACGTTTATCGCTCTGCCTATTCCCGTTTCAAGCATTCCCCCACACCACACGGGCACTCCGTTTTCTTGGCAGTAATCGTGTATCTTCTTAGCCCTTTGCAGTCCTCCTACCCTTCCCACCTTTATGTTAATTATTCTGCAACTTCCGAGTCTGAGTGCGGCTTGTGCACTGCTAAGATTGGGAATACTCTCATCGAGACAGATGGGCGTTTTCATCTTACTCTGGAGTTCCGCGTGGAATACCAGATCATCATAATCCAGGGGTTGCTCTATCATCAGGAGGTTGTAGTCGTCAAATTTTTGGAGATGGCTAAAATCGTTGATTGTATAAGCGCCATTCGCGTCCACCATAAGACTTATTTCAGGATAGGCTTTCCTTACTTCCTCCACAACTTTGAGGTCCCACTGAGGTTTAATCTTTATTTTTATCCTCCGATACCTCTCCTCCAAGTACTTTTCAATATTTTTCAGAAGTTTCTCTACGGTCTCCTGTATCCCTATGCTCACGCCACTCTCAATTCTATTTTTCACCCCTCCGAGTAGCTTTGATAGGGGAGTTTTCATAGCTTTAGCGTAAGCGTCCATAAATGCCTCTTCGATAGCTGCGTGAGCCATATTATGCCCTCGAATCCGTTTCAGCGATAATAAAAGTTCCTCTGGGCTCTCGAAATCCTTTTTTAAAACCAATGGAATCATGAACTGTGATAAGACATGCCATGCGGTTTCAACTGTTTCATATGAATACCACGGGCCTTCCTCTGCTACGCATTCACCGTATCCTTCAATACCCTGCGCTTCTACTTTGACAATTATTGCCCTCTTGTGGTACTCTTTCCCAAAGCTCGTTTCAAAAGGGGCAACATACTCCATCTGTATTTCTCTGAGCTCGATTTTTTCGATTAACATGGTCTTTTCCCTGCTAAAAAGATACCTCAACTTCCTTTAGCTCATCTTCCAGTAAGTAGCTTTTCAAAAGCAGATAGAAATTGCGCCGCTCACCGTCAATCTTCTCTGAAATAAAATCACTAGCAATATATCCTTTGCCAAAATAGTTCAAAAATAAAGGCCTCACTTTTTCACACCACTCTATAGCCAAAGGCATGTTAACCTCTTTGATTCTTTTAATGCTTTCTGGAATTTCGAGAAGTATTCTGTCCGAGTTTATATTGAGGTTTGTTCGTACGATTCTTCTAATCCCGCTTTGCAGCGCCTCGGTTTCGTTTGCGAATTCCGCCCCCTCAGAAAGTAACTGTTCCAAATCTGGTTTTGTGTTCTTTCCCTGCGCTCTTTCCACAACACGCTTAGATTTGAGCCACCATTCCGCTGTGAATCGATCACTCAGCATTCCCGCATTCAACCCATCCTTCATTAGGCCGTAGTAGTTAGGGATGTACGTCCTGCAGATTACGCCCAGCTTTCTGAGGTTGAAGTTTCCGTTCAGCCCCTGAAGCGGATCAAAAGTCCACTTCATTACCTTAAACCCCATTCGTATTGCGCACTCTCTCTGCTTCATTTTTAACTGGTAACCCACACCAGAACTCTGAAGTTCAGGTAAAACTCCTGCCTGATGGGAGTAAAAGTACAACTCGTTATTCTTCCGCCCCGTAAATCCGACGCAAAACCCCACCAATCTCTCATCCTGATCGAATGCGCCAAGTACCAATCCTCCATTGTTCTGAAGGGCTATGAGTAAAGGTGATGGCGTGGCTTCCTCTGTACTCCAAATAATCCTTTCCAGCTCGCAACACTTTTCGAAGTGTTCAATTTTTTCAATCCGCTTCACCGTATACATGTTACCACCGCTGTTTTGCTCTACCCATAAAAAGTAACTCTCCCTCTTTAGAGTTTACTTTTTCGATAATTCAACACATAATTTTTAAAATGATACTTTAATAATTTTGAAACTAAAAACTTCCAATCCAGAAATAGCACCGAAACCTCATCTAAAACGTATTGCATCAACTGGAAACGGTCCCCATAGACCTTCATAAGGCCTTCCGAGAGCATCTCCTACAGCAGTGCCGACCCTATTTGGATTTTACTTGGCTATCCTCCAACAATCTGTTCCCGGACGCCTTTTTCCGTAATTCTTCTTAGGAGTTTTTCCGTTTTTTACTAGAATACTTTTCGATATGGAAAAAAATAGGGTAAAATATTTATTCTATATGTCTATTTATTTACTAAATACGTGGCGCGCATTTAAAAGATATTTAATAATTTAAAAAATCACCCAATTGTGAGGTGGGAGTAATGACCGAGTTTGTAGTAAAAAAGGCAATTAAGAATGAGGTAAACAAAAGGGGAATGCTTTGCTCTTCCGACGCTTACGACGCCATTAACGAACAAGTGCAAAAACTCATCAAAATCGGTATTAAGAACGCTCAAAGTAACGGTAGGAAAACTGTAAGAGCGGAAGACATTACGGCGGGGTAAGGGGGAAGACTGACGGCAAAGAGTTTCACCGAATACTAACGGGTTTTGCGCGCCAACAAAGAACTAAAAATACTTGCCGAAACCCCCACAATTAGCTTGTCGTACAGAGCCTAAACAACCCGGAGGGCGATTCCGCCCATTTTTTCTTTTTTCTCCCTAACACAATACTACAACTATTTTCCTCTTATTAGTGCGGAGATTACGAATAACTAAGAAGCACCTTCCTCTCAGTCGAAAGTACGTGATCGGCTGTTCGCTAACAAGAAGCCTCCAAAAATTCTAATCTTGGGAGGTGAAACTTTTCCTCTCATGTTGATACTACCATTCTACCCAAAGAGACACTTCTTCGGAGTGAACAAGTTTAACGAAATTTATTTTAGTTCTCTTCTCCGGTTTTTTGGACGAATATCACTTCCTAAAAAAGAGGTACTCCTTCTTGTGAGTGTATTTTGCTACTGAAAGTGTTAAATATTAAAAACTGATTGTAAAAGTACCTTGTTTAGATGAGGAGTATCTGTTACACTTCTATGGGAATCTGGAACTGAAATCAACAGAGGGTTTAGATCGGAGCTGATGGTTATGACTAGTAAAATTGTAGAAGAATTCAGAAAGCTATTCTATGCCGACTCTGGCTGTGATCGGAGCGACATCTGACTTTACGAAGCTTGGTTTTTACGCAATGTGCTCTGTTTTAAATTATGATGGTAAGGTGTTTCTGGTTAACCCTCGTTTCAAGGAGTTAGAAGGAAGAAAGGTGTATTCCTCGATAAGCGATGTTCCCGAGAACGTTGACTTGGCGGTGATTGTTGTTCCTGCTAAATTGTCACCCGGCGTTTTGAGAGAGTGTGCCCGCAAGGGCGTAAAAGGAGCTTCAATAATTACAGCGCTTTTTAAAGAGATTGGTTCTGAAGGAGAGAAGCTCCAAGAAGAGCTGGCGTCAATAGCAAACGAAGCGGGAATTAAGATAATCGGCCCCAACACGATAGTCTTTGCGAATGTAAACAGGGGTTTAAACGCCTCCTTTAACCCTCTATTCGGTTGCTTAAAGAAAGGCAACATTGCTGTTTTCTGTCAGAGCGAAGGCATTTCAACCATACTGAGCAAAATATGGCGCTAGATGAAAACATAGGTATAAGCAAGATCGCCAGTCTAGGCAATAGGGTAAATGTGGACTTCGGAAATTTTGGAGTATTTATTGTATGATGATGAAACAGATGTTATCGCTATTAGAGGGACTTGACAATGCTAGACCCTTAATGGAGGCCGCTAAGAAAGTGGTGAGGAAAAAACCCGTAGTAGCCTACAAGGTTGGACGAATAAACGTAGACCGCGTGGCTTTTTCCCATACGGGCTCTATGGCTGGAGACTACAAACTTTACGATGCCATGTTTATGCAAGCAGGGATTATCCCAGTAAATAGCTCAACTGAGCTACTTGACGCAGCAAAGGCGCTCGCCATGCAGCCTGTTCCCAAGGGCAATAGGGTTGCGGTTCTCTCAATGCAGGCAGGCGCGGGAATAGTTATCTCAGACGTATGCGTTATGAACGGTCTTGACGTAGCCCCCTTTACCGAAGAAACAAATAAGAAATTTGAAGAGCTCTTACCCCCATACACTATACGAACCAACCCCGTTGATCTAGCTTTTGCTCCCTTTCCGGAGGGTAGAGTAGAAGCCACAAGATTCGCTCTTGAAAATAAGAATATCGACGCGCTCATCTTTTTCCAAGTGTACTTCCCAACGATGGGGGTGCACGCTGAAGAACTCATTGCGTTTAACAAAAAATATGCAAAGCCAATCATAGTGGTATTAAACGGACCCAAAGCTTTACTAAAGGAGGATGTAACCAAACTGGAGAGCGGGGGAATACCAGTGTATCCTACTCCTGAAAGAGGTGCTATGGCTCTTGTGCGTTTGGTTCAGTATGGGCAAATCTTGAGAAAATTCTCCAATAAAGAAGATTGCTTCTAGTGAAAGTGAAAATTAAATTAGTTGAGTTGGCATGCCTTGCTTAATTCTTCGCTATTTCCCTACTAGCTGGCTCTCATCCTTCCATTATCTCTTTGAGGGCTTCGGCGCACCTGCGGTTTTCCTCCATGTTGCGTACTGTTATACGTATAAATTCACCGATGAGACCTGCCTTGCCGGTGTACTTCCTTGTGAGTATCTGTCGATCTGCTAGCTGCCACTCTATGTCCGTTCCCGTGACATTTGGTTTTGTAATTTTCACCAAAACGAAGTTTGCTTGTGAGGGAAATGCTTCCAGCCCATCTATTGCTGATATCTCTCTGTAGAGGTACTCCCTGCCCTGTGCTATCTCCCTCCTCACTTTTTCTAGGTATTCTCTATCTCCCAGTGCGGCTATGGCTGCTTGAACTGCGATGTAGTTTACGTTGAAAGGGATTTTTATCTTCTCAAGGTACTTTATCACCTCGGGCTCTGCTATCGTGTAGCCTATCCGCAGAGCCGCCAGTCCAAAAGCCTTTGAAAGTGTTCTAAGAACTATCAAATTTTCGTACTTCTTAGCAAGGTGTGTTAGCGTTTTATCCGCGAATTCTCCATATGCCTCGTCCAAGATAACAAGGACATCCTGTTCCAGAAGCTTTCTCAAATCCTCCTCCGGTATTGTATTTCCTACAGGATTGTTGGGGCTGACCACCGCTATAATCTTGGTTCGTGGTGTAATGGCTTTAATTATTCCCTCAATATCCCAACGATAGTCTGGAAGGATTTTGGGAACTATAACGCTTTTTCCGTCTGCGACTTGTATCCTTATTGGGTAAAGTGGATACGTGGGATCTGAGAGAATGACTTCATCCCCTGAGTTCAGGAATCCCCTGAAAATCATATCTATAAGTTCCGTGCTTCCATTTCCTACTAGAATTCGCTCTTTCTCAAATCCGATATATCTCTCTATGGCTTCTCTGAGTTCTACAAAATCTGAGTCGTAGTACCAGCCTGCTCTGTGGACCGCTTCTTCGACGGCTTCGATTACTCGAGGAGACGGCTCGAATGGGCTTTCGTTGGACATCATTCTTACCCAGTCTTGGCGTTGCTGGTACAAGAGCCTTAGAATTCCTCCGGGGCTATAAACAGAAGCCGTTTCAATATTCGGCTTAAAGAATTTTTTAACTCCAGTCAATTTGAATACCCCGTTACTTTGATTAACTGGAACACAAAGATGTTTAAAAATGCTGTGGTTTCTACTGTTGGGTTTCAACCTTTTGGAATACTGCCGTGATATTCATTGCTATGTACGCCGCGGGTTTGGTGTTCTCAAACTTTCTCCACTGCATTTCTATAAGCTGCCTAATTTTCTTTGGGAGGGCGTTCCTCCCTCCGATTTTTGTTTTGTGCATGTTTCGGAGGAACAGCGGCCAGACATCCCAACCCGATAGCTTCAGTAGCTTGAGGTTATACTTTTTGCCGATTTTCTTCATATCCCTAACGGAATAGCTTCTTTCCCAAACTATTGGCCAGTTGTCTAGACGGATTAAAGCAGTCTTGTATATGTTATAAAGCGAATATGTTTGAGGCGCATCAATCACCAAGTACCCTCCGTTTTTCAGAACCCGTATTTGCTCTCTAATCAACTTCTCTGGGTTTCTAAAGTGTTCAATCAACCCCTGTGAAAACACAAGGTCGAAGAACTTATCCTTGAAAGGCAAGTTTTCTCCATCAGCCTGGACGCAAATCAGTGGTAGGTTATCTGAATGGAACTTTTCTCTAATCGTTCTTGTTGTCGCGTAATCTAGGGCAAAGGCTTGAGCTCCATATTTCGCTAGCAACCAACTATCCCTACCCGTTCCAGCGCCGATTTCTAAAATTTTCAGATCCCTAACATTATAATCGAGCTGGTTTAATATCTGGTGAACAATGTGGCTGTGTGGTATGTAACTTGTGTGAACTACCTTAAACCAGACTTTCCAAAAGTTTTTGTCTTTAATTTTTTCATTCCGTGAATGTTCCATCGCGGCTTTCTTCCTAACCAGAATTAATTACGCGTTCCCGTGTGAAAATTCTGAAGGGAGTTATACCTCCTTTCTCGTATAAACCACTATACTTTTCGGGAAAAGGTTATTCCAGAAATTTTCGATCTTCTTGAGTAACTTAATTTGCGTGGAGAAGATTAGTAGTTTTTCCCAGAGGGCGGGAATTAACGCGCCTTGATTGTCTAGTCCGCACAGGCATTTTAACATCCAGAAAATAGAGTGGAACGCGTGCTCACGGCAAACGTATAATATCCTCAAACCGCTTTTCCGTAATTTTTGTAGCAGCTCTTTCTTCTTGTAAATTCTAACATGTCCTCCCGGCGTTCTAAAGTACTCATATGAAAGATTGCCGAACAGATGCTCCGTGTAGGGGGTTGGAACGCTGACCACCAGCTCCTCGTGGTTTTTTAGAACTCTCACCATCTCTTCCATCCCCCTTACGTCCTCGTGCAAGTGCTCCAGAACTTCGGTGCAGATTATTTTCGTAAAAGCCTCGTCTTTGAAGGGAAGTTGAAGAACATCTCCAACAATAAGAACAACGTTTCCGTTTAATTCTCCCTTCTCTGCCATAAGGTCGAGAACATATTTTAATCTCTTTAATTCACTCAGCGATCTGTCAACTGCCACGAATTTGGAACTGTGCCACTTACTCGCTTCCATGGTGTGCCTACCGGCACCGCATCCCGCATCCAGAACTACGTCCTTCTCTAGGATTTGCAACAGGTTCAATTTAACGGTGAGCATTTATAGTCTCCCTATATACTTCCATAACTTGTTTAGCAGCATTTTCCCAGGTAAAAAGCTTCTCTACTCTCTCTCTGCCCCTTCTTCCCATACTTTCTCTCAGCTCTCTGTTTTTAAGGATTTTCGCTACAGCTTTTGCCATCGCTCTCCAATCACCAGGATCTGCCAGTATCCCCGTCTTCCCGTCTTCCATAACCTGTGGTAGCGCTCCCACCTTAAACGCCACCACCGGAGTTCCGCAAGCCATAGCCTCGACAGCTGGGAAGCAGAAACCTTCGAAAAGCGAAGGGATTATTATTAGATCCGTTGTGGCATACTGTTTAGATAGTTCCTCGAAGCTTAGAAAACCAGTGAACACTATGTCGTTCTCCAAACCGTATCTTTTCACAAGAGGCGGGGCAATTCCCTCTTCCTTCCATTTATCTACTACGGTTAGTTTAACTTTCATCTTCAAGTTCTCTTTAAGATACTTCAAGGTCTTCAGGAGAAGCGGTAAGCCCTTAACACGATTTTCACAATTACCCACAAAAGTTATATTGTATCCTTCATCAGAGTTTCTGTTCGGTTTCTCCCTCACGTGAAACAGCTCCGTGTCCACACCGTTGTGTATAACTCTTATCCTCTCTCTGGGTACCTTAAAGTGTTTGACTATCTCTCTCGCCGAAAACTCTGAGACCGTTATTATCCTGTTGATTCTCTTGGCTACTATCTTCTGCATAAATTGAGGGTAGAATAGTATCTGTTTTAACTTCGTCTTTACATCTTCCGACAAGTACATTGCAATTTGCCTATCAATTGGTAGAGGATGGTGTATCGTTGCAATTAATGGAATGTGTAGTGCTTTCATCAAAAGAAGCCCGTAACCCAGACACTGATTATCATGAATGATGTCGAAGGGATGCTCCTTAATTAACTCTTTCACCTTAAAGAATGCTCGGATACTGAAACCAAGTATCTCTGGAAAGTTTCCAAACTTGGCAGCCATATACTCGTAAAATGTTAGCAGTGACAAGTTTTCAGAGGTTATCCTATCCCCGTTAAGTTCATTAAACCTAGGAGTTTTAATCTTGTGTACTGTGGCCCATTTCATCTTAAAGGGGTATGGAGGCCCCACTATCACGTGAACCTCGTTTCCAAGTTCGGCAAGCGCTTTTGAGAGATTATATAGGTACACACCCTGTCCGCCGCAGTACATGTTTCCCCTGTAACTGAGAAGACATATCCTCACTATTTCCGCCTCCCGTCGATGGCCTCCCGGTAAACGTTTAGATACTTCTCTGCGGCTTTTCTCACGTTAAACCGTTCCTCAACAATCTTCTTTGCTCTTTCCCCCATTATCCCCTTAAGCTCCCTATCCCCAAGCAGTTCGCAAATTTTTTCCGCCAATTCCGTAAAATCTCCTTTTTCAGTCAGGAACCCGTTGAAACCGTGCTCGATTTGTGTACTCACCCCTCCGACATCATATGCGACGACGGGTTTCCCCGCAGCCATAGCCTCAGTTAGCGATAATCCAAAACCCTCCATTTTGGAAGGAAGAACCACAACATCTGCCATTTTATAAGCTCTGGGAATATCCTTATGAGGAACGTTTCCGAGAAAGATCGCATCACCCTCCAGATCTAATTCTTTAACCAGCTTCTGAATTTTCGCCCTTCTCTGTCCTCTGATTCCCAAAACATCATCACTCATAGAGCCGTTCCCCACACAGACGAGTTTTGAATTCGGATACTCCTTTTTAATTATGGCAAATGCTTTTAGTAGATCCTCATGGCTTTTTACCGGATCTATCCTTGCGACGCACAGGACGATACGTGAGTCTAACGGGATTCCCTTCTCCTTCTTGAAATTGTATCCTTCCCTTTCGTCAAGATTAAATCTACTCGGTTCGACAAACGGGTGAATGCAAACCAATTTCTCTTCGGGAACCCCCAGCGATTTTGCGTGGTTTAGATACTCGTAAGTTGAAAAAATTACTTTATCACACTTCTTCAGCCTGGAGGCGGCCTGTCTCCCCAATTCTTCTCCCATCTTTTCAGTAAATGGTACATGCCAAGTGTAAACCACAGGGACCGAAAAATCTAGGTAGTCTGGAGTGAGATGGAGCTGCCAATCATGGGGATTAACTATGTCTATCTCTTCCTCCGAACAGAGTTGCATAATTTTTGAGGCCACAGATTTGTTAAATTTAACAAACTCCTCGTATCCCTCCCTACTCCATTCCCCCTCAGCTCTCAATCCATGTATCTGCTCATAGAGCTTCTCCTTAAACAAAGAGTAGCGTGTCCAATCTTCCTTTTTAGGCCCTACACCTACTCTGTAAACCTTCACCCCTTCAACCAGCTCTTCAGAAGGCATCGAGGGTTTACCCAAGTGTACCTCGTAAATTTCACACTTCCTTCTCAAAAATTCTTGAGAAAGGTAGTAGAGATAATACGAAACCCCCCCCACATAAGGGTAAAATGATTGACTGGCAAGACAAATTTTACAACCGTCACCTTCTCCATTATTCGCTTTGGCCGACATTCCAGTTGCCTCATCAAGCTTAAGCGGATAACATATCCTCCTAGATTTAATGTCTTGCTAGCCTCTTTCAATAAGTTAAAATCGACTCTTTTAATGATTCATATATACTTTTCCGATTTTTTTAGATTTTCAGAAACTCAGAACTACTGTAGCCAAAACCATTGGTGGCGCATCATTTACTCCTACACACCGTCTTTACCCTGTTTGGCTACTATGGTTTCTCTTCACCGGCTGTATTTTGACAAATGATTTGATAAATCATTTAAATCTTTCGTGAACACTATTCAAATCTCCGCGGCTCTACAAGAACTTCCAAAAGCTATGATCCCCTCCCAAATAAGGTCATAGTTGAACTGCCTGTTGCATTTCCGGTTGGAATTTTATTCTCTGCGAGACTTTCTCGGTCAAATTTTTAAGAAAGGATAAATTATATTATTAGGCAAGTCCCAGTTTGTGTTGAAGGAGCGGAGAGAATTGTATACTGAGGAAGAAATCAAAAGAGCCGCAAAGGATATTGTCGCCTCAGAAAAAATTGTTGCTCTGACGGGAGCGGGCATATCCACGGAGAGCGGAATCCCTGATTTCAGAGGCAAAGACGGCCTGTGGACGAAGTATAATCCCGAAGATTTCACCTACTCAAAGTTCCTGCAAGACCCTGCAAACTACTGGAAAATGTCCCTAGAAATAGGCGAATTGTTCTTATCTGCCGAACCTAAACCTAACCCGGCGCACTTAGCACTCGCAAGGTTGGAGGAACTAGGCAAACTAAGATGCATTATTACTCAGAACGTTGATGGTTTACACCAGGCCGCTGGAAACACCGATGTAATAGAGTTCCATGGAAACCTCCGCAGGGTGGTATGCATCTCTTGCGGAGAACGATTTCCTCACGATTTAGCGTTGGAAAAAGCGAGTAACGGAGAGCTCCCCCCAAGATGCGACAAATGTAAGGGTATACTAAAACCCGATGCGGTTCTATTCGAGGAGCCAATCCCCCGATACGCTCTGGAGAGGTCTCTAGAAGAAGCAAGAATCTGCGATCTCATGCTCGTTGTGGGAACCTCGGCGGTGGTTTATCCCGCGGCAGAATTACCGAGAATAGCTAAAGAGCGGGACGGATACCGCGCCGGCCTATTCGGACTCTACCCCTCGCGTAAAGTGGTGGACCACACAAGGGGCGCTAAAGTTATAGAAATAAATGCCGAGCCAACACCACTAACCGGCATAATTTCCGATTACCTAATAGAAGGAAAAGCAGGAGAGATACTTTCAAAAATAGTGAAAGAAGTTGAAAAACTGCTAGGTGTCTAAACTCCCTCCCCCCTATTAACTTAAAAGGCTGCGCCCCTCCGAAACTAAAGACCCGGTAAAATATCCAATTCCGTTTACCCCCTGTGGGTCTCCTACGAGAGGCGCTGGGGGGTGTAACCTCTGAAACGTGTCACCCTGATACAAGCTTCCAGGTTTAGATCCTCAAGCGAACGTGCTAGTGTTCTACTGGAGACTCTAGACTTCGACGCTATTTTTCTGGGTCTTCCAGAGGAACTGGGAGAAAGTTTAAACCTCTACAGCTTGGGAATCTTGAATGAGGAAGAGTTTTGGAATGATTACTTGGCTTTAACTGGACTGTCGGCACCCTTCGCAAACTCTTTGAGGTATAAACTAGGCCCCATTATTGAGAAGTTACCCGTAATCAGGAGTAAGCGTAGTTTTGATGTTCATTGTTTTGAGACCCTTCAGCATCATACCCTGCTGAGTGGCTTCACCGAACGCTTACTCTTACTCGAATTTAAATCGCGAGCAACTGGAAAAATAGATGTAAACGAATGGCGCGCCGTACTTTGCGAAGAGCTAGAAATCGAAAAATTGTTTGAAGAGCGGATAGTGGAAAATATTCGAGAAAGAGGAATGAACTATCAGAAATCTGTTGCAATACACGCTGGCTCCGCAAAAAATCTTAAGCGAAAACTCGCTTCTAATTATGAGGTTAAAACAGTTTGCCTTGAGCACTACTGGAAATCCCCCTTGGAGGTTCTGAAAACATTATTTGCACTGAAAGGCGCGGATAACGTCTCCGATAACACCATCAGGCTGTGTGTAAGGCAGCACCTAGGGTACCTTAACTACATACTCCTCCACGATAATGTTGACTCATCCCATAACGTCTGGGTTAAAGAATTTAAACCGCACAAAATCCCAAAACTTGCCAGCAAAATGAGAAAATCAAACGGGGGTATATAACTAATTTGAGGGAAGTTACCGCGCCTTTAGACTGTCTAGGTAAGAAATAGGGCCCCCGCCTATATAATGCTTAACTCCCTTTTAGAATTATATCGGCGCACCTCCTAGCAGAGTTAAATGCGATGTCGCCCCCCGCGCCTTCTCCGTTACACGTGTCTCCGCTCAGATACAGTCCTTTTATTGTTGTTGTAACATCCGCTCTTTTATCTCTGGATTGGTTCACTGTTAGAGCTGCGCCATCAACAATATCAAGTATCATCGGTCTCATCCACTTTATATTCCCCTTCGCTTCTGGAAACATTCTGTAGATGGTGTTCTGTATCCTTTGCAACTCCTGTTTTGCGGTCTCCAAATTCCTTATCACGCTTGGAGGCTGCACCGAAAAGACTGTTAATAGCTGCTCTCCCTGTGGAGCTACGCTGGGATCCATATTTGAGGTGAACGCAGCGGTCATCCAAGGGTCAGCACACATAAACGTGTGGAAGTCGGAAACCTTTTTGGAGAACCCGTAATCAATGGATATCCCCATACTCGGAATAGTGTTCTTGGCTTTTTCAACAAATTCTTGAGGGAAATTTCTCTCATCCACTAGACTAAAAAGATTCTGAACTGGAAACGCCGCTATGACTCTGTCTGCCTCTATTTTCTCTTCTCTTGTCACCACTCCCTTAACCTCGTTGTTTTCCACGATAATTTTCTCCGCTCGAGTGCCTACTCTCACCTCTCCGTTTGATTCTATAATCTCCGTTAATCTGTCTAGTATTGTTTTCCACCCTCCTACGGCGTATCCTGCTCCCTTCCCACTTTTAACAAACATTTGAACCAGATCGAAGAGTTCTCCTGTTGATGTTACTTCCATATCTGCGGCGACCAGAAGTAGTTTGGTTAGGATATCCTGTAGGAACCATTTGAGGTTCTCACTTTTCACATTCTCTTCCGCCCACTTCTTAACTGGAACATCCCAATACTCTTCTGGTTTGTTTGTTAACATTTGGGTAAGAGCTGGTCCTAATTCCTCCCTGTCTTCCTGTGTGAATATGGGTGTCGTTGAAAGTTTGTTCACCGAGAGGGGTAAATCTATCCATTCCTCTCCGTAATACAACTTCTGTACCTCTGGTTCTACGATCTCTAGTTTTTCTCCTATTCGTTCAAACACTTTTGCAGCGGCTCCTTCGTCAGCTAGTCGCAGCGCGTGGATACCGAAATCAACGATGTAGCCTTTCTTATATTCGAATGAATTACCACGGCCGCCAACTCTCAATCGCTTCTCTAGAAGCAGTGTTTTAAAACCTTCTTTTGCGAGAATGGCGCCCGCAGACAAACCAGCAACTCCGCCGCCTACAATAACCACATCCCATGTCATTCGCAATCCTCCAAAAATCAGTTGCTTTTTTACTTACCAAAATTGTTTTTAATTATTACCCTTTTCTCATAACAATCCATGGCTCCCAACATACGATCTCGAAAATAACAAGTTTACTCTTTTAAGGGTGTGTCCTGACTAAACCCATCTCCTTCTCCTTCTTTATATTTGTTCTCCTGCATCCTCAGTAAAAGTTAAGGGGATGTGTAACTAAAATAAAAGATAAATAAAGAGCACATTAATCCTATTAACGTAACCAATTAAAAATTATAAAACAAATATCGCCAACCGCACACCTTTCTTAACACAGCATATTTGTTTCATAAAATTAACACTCCAAAATACTATTCGGACCGTTGACAACCGGAGGATTTCGTTCATGGAAGAGGTGCAATTAGAAAACCTACTCGACTGGTTAGATAGTAGGCTTGGGAAGAAGCTGGACTCGTTCAAACGAGACGGGCAAAAAACCTGTGGAAGAATCGAACAACTTGTAAACGACCTAAAAGACGCTTTTCAACGTTTGGGCGACAAGGAGGAGAAGGGGGCGAGCGAACTTGCTGTAAAATCCGCTAACCGTTTCGTAGAAAAATCCCTTTCCGTGTTTGAAAATTTTACAGTTCCCCACGAAGTAACCTACGGTAACTTAGAAATTTTAAAAAACGATTTAGAACGAACTCTAAGATCCGTCGGCGAATACGGACAAAGATGGGTGCCTAAAATGGCGCCATGGTACAAATCAGAAGTCGCCGAAATAGACATCTACCTAAAAAAACTTGGCAACGAGTTTAAAGATCTGCAAAAAATACTTGGTAAAAAATATCCCAATATGAAAGACTACGAGTCGATCTCCAACACAATTGACGAGATAAGAGCTGAGCAAGAAATCTTAAATGATCTTCTAGAACAGAAAAAAGAACTATCCAAAAATCTTAAAGAGTTTGAGGAAGCCAAGAGAGAGAAGCACAGCGAATTAGAAGAACTAAAAGAGGCAACGCTTGTAAGAAACATCACAGACGTAGAAAAAGAATTACAACTTGTGGAAAAAGCCATACTCAAGGAACTCCGTACCCTTGAGAAACCCTTCCGAAAACTAGACAAACTAGTAGGCGACGAGGTGGTTCGCATTAGCGGTGAGCATAGACACACACTAAGACGCTACCTCGACGACCCCCTAGCATCCTTCCTCTCTGAGGATGACAATTGCTCCCAAATCAAATCCCTGCTAACCCGGTTAAACGAAATTCTGAACGAACAAAAGTTAGACCTCAAAGGCAGCAGACGCAAAAAAGCAATCGAACAAATCAACCGAATCTGCAACGAAAATGTTCTCCCCCCTCTAAAAAGAAAATACCTAGAATTAGCCGCCGAAAGAGACACACTCAAGAAGCGAATAAAAGAAAGGGGCCTAACTCAAAAACAAAAACACCTCGAAACAGCCGTAGAAGAACTGAACCAGAAAAAAGAAGACATAAATACCGCAATCTCCAGAGTTGAAGCAGACTACCAAAAAAGTAAAAACCGAATAAACAACCACATTCAAAAACTTGAACAAAAAGTGGATAAACTAACAGGAACCCATATAAAAATCATAATATAATATCCTAATTCCTCACAAGATTGATAGAACAAGAAAACAAGTGCCAAACAAACCAAGAAATTAGCAAACAAAAATTAATAATCATCCGTACACCTATAATCTTATCTCCAACCTTATCAGAAAAAGGGAATAAAAATGCCAAAAGGAAGGTTAGAATCCGAAGACGCGGAACAAGAATTCGACGAAAAACTCGCCCTTAAATACTTTGAAACAACCCTAGAATGGACGGGATGGGGCGCCCTGGCCACCCTGCTAACCATTCTAGTAGCGATGGCGCTCTTAAATAATGTCAACTTAGATTCCGAAACCTCCGCCCTAATCCTGATAGCCATCTACCTATGGGTAGTGTCTTGGGGCACAGGCAGACTGGTTAAAGATAGTCCCGATGCTTGGAAACACTACCTATACTGGTGGACCGCAGCCATAATACTCGGCGGAATACTCTGCATCCTAGGAGTAACCATCGTACCCACCTAACCCCCCCACCAATGTAGGTGTGTGAAAGGAAAAAGTGATACCCCCGAAAAACAAGCTCTTCCAAGAGGTGTTACAAAGATGGCAGACATCAAATCCGAACTATCCGTCACCAAAATAGAATCAACCGACCTAAAAATATCAAAATACCACCTAGTTTCAGAAAAAGATCAACTCAAAATCACACTAGAACTCCCAAAAGAACTAGTCCCCATACAAGAAAACGACAAAATCTCCATCCAAATCAGCGACAAACCCCTAGAAACAAAAAACACCAAACTAGCCCTAGAAGGAAAAGTATACCGAAAAACAAAAAATGAAAACACGTACACGTACTTCGCATCATTCGGTGGACTACAAATA
>JAUQYY010000175.1 GCA_030587505.1 Candidatus Sigynarchaeota archaeon | reverse complement strand
TATCAACCACTGGAAGAGTATGAACACTCCAGTTACTCCCGCTAGAACAAGCGAAGTTATGAGGAGTGTCGAAGTATCTACTCCCCATATCGCGCTCGACCAGTTGAAGAAGTAGAAGATCAGAGCCGACAGGCTGACTAGGAATCCGAAGAGAACAATGAACATTAATCCTATTGATAGCGCCATTCTGGTCTTCAACGCTGCTAGTCTTCCCATTTTTCGGTTTCCTCCTAGTTATCACCCTTTGTAATATCTAGAAATAAGCTTTCCTTTATGTGCAACAAGATTATATTCCTCCAAACGAATTTAATAACCTGATCTTGGTCCTGAAACGGTGATTTGAATGGTTACTCAGAGAATCTCGTGTAGCAACTGTGGAGCCCCTCTGAAGTATTCGGCGGGCGAGATTGTTGTGACATGTTCTTACTGCGGATACACCGTTGTTATTGATGTTGGTAAACCATTTACACTGGAACATTCCCTCCTTCCCAGCAATTTTGATGAGAAGCGTGCGGTAAAGTACGTTAAAAGCTGGATGAAATCTAGCTTCATCGCTCCTGGCGACTTGTCATGGAGAGCGAAGTTCACCGAGGTTCAGTTGTACTTCTTGCCCTTCTGGGTAGTTCCCCTAACTGCCAGTAGCACTTTCCGTGGATTGTTTGAACGCATGGGACCCCCCATAGAAAAGAGAGGATCCATAAACAAAAAGTATAACTGGGTGGTTTATGGTCAGAGGCGAACCGAGTTTCCAACGCGGGAATTTGACATTCCCTTGGAGGGGAGAATGCCCTACGACTTCCGAAAGATCCCCAATGGGGCCAAAGTTTTGAACAGTGAGATAGGGGAAAACGAGGCTATAGAGATTGCTAAGCAGCAGGTGAAAAATGATCACCGATTTCTAGCCCAACAGGACGTGGATAGAATTATTGAAATAGAAACCCAGTTCAAGATCGATGACGTATATTATCTTCACGCCCCCGTCTGGATTATGCGTTACAAGTACAAAAGGAAATTCTACCAAGTGCTCTTGGACGGATGCGAAGGTGAAGTGATTAAGGGAGACATACCCACTGACTCGGGCTTCTTCTAAAAAGTTTTTACTTTCTGTTGTATCCGTTTCACACTCGTGAATTGGCCTCTTTCAAAACACTATTAAGTCTTGTATCAGTTTAATAGATATTATGTGGTTTTAGACGCTGGAGGGTAAAAATGGCTGGGCTTGATTTCCTCTTCTCCCCGAGTTCTGTTGCGGTGATTGGTGCCTCGAGACATGAGGGAAAGGTTGGCTACGATGTTCTTAAGAACATCTCCTCCAGCTTTTGTGGAAAGATTTACCCTATCAACCCATCGGCGGAAGAGATTTTGGGCTACAGAACTTACAAAAGTGTACTGGACGTTAACGACAATATTGACCTCGCGGTAGTGGTGGTGCCGGCTGAATCGGTGCTCCGGGTCGCCGAGGAGTGCGGCAAGAAGAAGATAAAGTGTATGGTGGTAATCACTGCTGGATTCAAGGAGTCCGGTCGCAAGGGTGCGGAGCTGGAGAAAGCTCTAGTGGAAACCGCCAAAAAGTATAACTTTCGAATACTCGGCCCTAACTGCCTGGGTTTTGTTGACACGTTCACACCAATTAACACCTCCTTCGCCACAACCACACCCCTAAGGGGGAACATCGGTTTCGCCTCGCAGAGCGGGGCTATCCTGACAGGTATTCTCGACTGGTCAATAGAGGAGGGAATCGGCTTCAGTAAGTTCATAAGCTTGGGAAATAAGAGCGACCTAGACGAAACCGACATGATTGAGGAGTTGGCAAACGATCCCCACACTAAGGTGATACTGTTGTACCTAGAGTCTGTCAAGGATGGCACTCGGTTCTTCAAGGTTGCGAAAAAAGCATACCGCACCAAGCCAATAGTGGTTCTAAAGTCGGGAGTGAGCCCAGCCGGTGCGAGGGCAGCCTCCTCGCACACCGGGTCCCTCGCCGGAAGCGATAAGGCCTACTCAACAGCATTCAAACAGATAGGGGTACTCCGAGCAAAAAGCATAGAAGAGCTTTTCGACTGTGGAGTAACTTTCTCCCTACAAAATGTTCCCAAAATCAGTCAGGTGGCTATAATCACCAATGCCGGCGGACCCGGTATAATTGCAACTGATGCTTGTGAGGCTGAGGGCCTCACGATTGCAAGGTTTGAGAGCGAAACCGTGGAAAGGCTCAGAACCCATCTGCCAAGGGAGGCATCGATCTACAATCCGGTTGATATTTTGGGTGATGCTCGTGAAGACCGCTACAGGTTCGCTCTGGAAACCGTCCTGTCTGATTCCAACGTTGGCTGCGTCCTTGTTATACTTACTCCGCAGGCAGTGACTCCGCCTATGAAAGTCGCCGAGTCTATCATTGAGGTTTCCAAAAAACACCACGACAAGGCGGTTGCCGCCTCTTTCATCGGAGGGGAGAGCGTCGGTGAAGCTTCCAAGACTCTTATGAATCATGGCATTCCCTGCTTTGAGTTTCCGGAGCGTGGCGTGAAGGCCCTTGCGAGTATGGTTAGATACGCGTCTTTTTCTCGGATCAAGTTGGACGAAGAGATTCCTCGTTTCAAGGTTGATAAGGGTCGCGTGAGCGAGATTTTCACAAATGTTTATAATGATGATAGGG
>JAUQYY010000148.1 GCA_030587505.1 Candidatus Sigynarchaeota archaeon | reverse complement strand
TCCCTGCTAGGGGAAATCGAAGCGAAAAACAGAGAGTCAAAACACTAATCCAACCGAACCATAACGCCGCGTTCACAAGACTTTCGAATGGTAAAAAAGAATAGTAAAGAAAGGGGGATTGTCTCCGGGCTTTGATGTGTAGGGTTTAGTGTATTTTTCTTTCTTGGTCTTTCCAGTAGGGTTCTCTCAGTGCTCTTTTGTTCACTTTTCCGAGCACGGTTAGGGGGAGTGCGTCCACTATGTCCACGGATTTGGGTTTCTCGTACTTGGCGAGGCGTTCGGCGCAGAACTCGATTAGCTCCTCGGGAGTTGCTTTTGCTCCTGGTTTTAGCTGGACTATCGCTTTCACCGCTTCGCCCCAATCCGGGTCTGGCACCGCTATCACAGCAGCCATGGCTACCGCGGGGTGCTCCTGTATTGCCTGCTCCACCTTTGTTGAGTAGACATTGTATCCTCCGCTGACTATCATGTCTTTTGCTCGGTCTATGAGGTAGAGGTAGCCCTCCTCGTCCAGGTAGCCCACGTCTCCGGTTAGGACCCAACCGTCCACCATTGTTTCTTTGGTTTTTTCGGGCAGGTTCCAGTAGCCCTTCATCGTGTAAGGGGACTTCGCCATAACGACGCCGGGCTCGTTGGGCCCCAGCTCTTTTCCCTCGCTGTCAACGATTTTCACCTGACACATGAAAACCGGGCGGCCCGCGGACTTCAACAGGTCTTCCTTCTCCTCCACCGCGTACCTGTGGTCGTCCTTCGAGAGGGTTGTTATCAGATTCGGGTTCTCAACCTGACCGTATATCTGTATGAAGACATCGCCGAAGGCTTCTATGGCTTCCCTCAGCCTGGCGGGCGACATGGGAGCCGCGCCGTAAACAACGGTGTTGATCGAGGAGAGGTCAACCTCCCTTATCTTCGGGTGGTCGAGCATCCGGTAAAGCATCGTTGGGACGACCCAGAGCCACGTGATTCTCTCCTTCTCAATCAGTTCGAGAGCCTGCCCCGCGTCGAAGCCGGGGGTCACGACGCTCGTTGCGCCCTTAAGCATGCTTCCCATGAAGATGACACCCGCGGCGTGCACCAGAGGCGTCATGAGGAGCAGCTTCTCCTTATCCCTTATGTCGAGCTGGAGCGTGTGGGAAACCGCGTTGGTTGCGAGGTTGTACTGGGTGAGCATCACACCCTTGGGCATCCCGGTGGTTCCCCCAGTATAGGCGAGGAAGAGCAGATCATCGGGCTCAGGGTCAACATCTATACGCTTGTCGCTCCCGCTCTTCAGGAGGTTTTCAAAGTTGTGGACGTCCTCGGGGAGGGGCTCCTCTCCTGTGGGTATCCCGATTATGTGTTCGAGGCTTTTTATGTCCCCCTTTTTCTCTCTCATGAAGTCAAGGAACCAGAAGTCGGCTGCAACGGCTCTCGCTCCGCTGTCCCGGATTATGTACTCTATGTCGCTCTTCGCCAGAAGCGGATTCACCATTACGCCCACAAGGCCGCTCTTAATGATCGCTAGGGTGGTGATTATGCCCTCAGGCTTGTTCAGCATGAGGGAAACAATCCGGTCCCCGGGCTTCAAGCCGAGGTCGTAGAGAGCGTTGGCAAACCGTGTTGAGAGCCTGTCAAACTCGCCGTACGTGATCTCCCTGTCCACGAACTTCATGAGAACCCTGTCAGCGTACCTATGCAGGGCCTTCTCAATAACCATCTTCTCGGTGAGCATCCAATCCCACTCCAGAAACATTTTGAATCCTTTCTGAAAACAGTGTTAATAAAACTTGTGTTCTGTTTGAGTCTTACCCCCTATTTCCGTTGGAAGCGAAAGACTTTTGGTTTTGGCAAAACAAATGAAATGAAAAAAGGGCACCGAGAAGGTGGTGTTGGTGAGAATTAAATATATTATCCCGGTCCTTCTGGACATTTTTAACAAGCCTACGGAGGAGTTTCTGAAGAGGTACGCTCGGCCGGACACGGAGATTACTGTGGTTAACACGAGTATTGGGCCGGAAACGGTGGAGTGTGGTTATGACAGCGCTTTCGCCGAGGTGGCGGCTGTTCTTGAGGCTGAGAAGGCTGAAAGGGAGGGATACGACGCGGTGATATTGGGCTGCTTCTGTGACCCCGGCGGGATAGGCGCACGGGAAGCGTTGAACATTCCCGTTATTGGCATCGGGCACTCGGCTCTGTTGCTCGCCGCGGTTCTGGGGGAGAGAATTTCGGTGATCACGGTTGGTAACCCCCACACGTCCATGGTCTACGCTCATCACTTCGCCAAGATTGCGGGAGTGGAATCCAAGGTCGTGAGTGGAAGGGCTCTCAACATTCCGGTTGAGGAGCTGCTCCTCGACTTCGACAAGCTCATAAATGCGCTCATAGAGAGCGGGAGGAAGGCTGTTGAGCTGGACGACGCGGATGTCCTCGTTCTTGGATGCGGAGCAATATTCGAAGCCAAGGAGAGGATGGAGGGGGCCCTTGGGGTGCCTGTTGTTGACCCTGCTCTCGCCGGGCTCAAGATGGCTGAGACGTGCGTTGAGCTGAAACTGTGCCACTCGAAGAGAACGTTTCCAAACCCCCCAGAGAAAAGAAGGGTGATCTGACCGACACGTCGTGCC
>JAUQYY010000189.1 GCA_030587505.1 Candidatus Sigynarchaeota archaeon | reverse complement strand
GTGTATTACCTTACAACTCCAAATGGTTTGGGTTCTGTGTTTGCAGACCCTGTGAGGGCAATGATTTACCTTATACTTTTCTCCGGTTTGTGTGGAGTTTTTGCGTACATCTGGATTGACGTTTCGGGGCTAAGCTCTAGGGATATTGCGAATCAGCTTATACAGGCAGGGATGATGGTGCCTGGATTCAGGAGATCGCCTAAGATTGTTGAAAAGGTGCTAGATAGGTATATTCCTGTGGTTACGATTCTTGGTGGTCTGGGAGTCGGTGTTTTGGCTGCCTTAGCTGATTTTGCAGGGGCGTTAGGTACTGGGGTTGGCGTGTTGCTAACGGTGGGTATCATCTATCAGTACTATCAGATCATTGCGCAGGAGCAGCTTGCCACTATTAACCCTGCCTTAAGAGGACTACTTGGTATCGGATAACGGGAGGTAGTTGTGTTGCCTGAGAGAAAGGGTAGCGTATTTGTTGTTACGGGCATTCCTGGTGTTGGCAAAACAACGGTTCTTGATGCTGCTCTCGAAGCTGCTAAGGCTTCGGGTTTTGGTGGTGTTGTGTTAATGAACTATGGAACGGTGATGTTTGAGGAGGCCAAGTCTAGAGGCTTGGTAGAGAATAGGGATCAGATGAGGAGTTTACCTACGGGGATACAGCGTGAGATTCAACGTTCAGCGGCTGAAAAGATTGCGAGTGAGGCTCAGGACAAGATTGTAATTGTGGACACCCATATGCTGATTAGGACACCTGAGGGCTTTCTGCCTGGTCTTCCTCGGTGGGTTGTTGAGGCTCTTCGCCCCAACATAATTGTGTTAGTGGAGGCTTTTCCAGAGGAGATTGCGGGTAGACGTAGCAAGGATGTAGCCAGAGACCGGGATGTAGAATCCGTTGAGGATATAAGGTTGCACCAGGAGTTGTGTAGGGCGGCTGCTATGGCCTGCGCCGAGGTTACGGGTTCTACGGTGAAGATAATTATGAATCATGATGGAAAGGCGGAGGAAGCTGCTGCTGAGACAGTTAAATTATTTAAGGCTATGAAGAGATAGAGTTTATAGTCTATTGGTTGGTGGTTCAATGAGTATCTATTTACCTCCAGAATCGATGTGGATTGTTCTTGGCGCTTCTCTACTGCTCAGCATTACTGCTAGTGCGGTTAACAGGATTGTTCTACCGGTTGCAAAAATCCGCAGATATAGCCGGGAAATCAGAAAGTGGCGAGAAGCTATGGCCAAGGCGAAAGAGGAGAATAACCAGAAACTGATACTGAAATTGGAGAGGAAAAGAAAGTTTATTGAAAGAATCCAGAGGGAGCAAGCGTCTGAGCGTTTCAAACCAACCCTCATCTACCTCATACCTTTCATGGCTTTGTTCTACTATCTTAACAACCTTTACGGTGCTCCAGGTTTTGGTCCAATGATTCCATCCGTCGTCGCTGTGCTTCCCATTGATTTGTCACGCATTCCCGGGATACCCGAAGGTATGCTGGGAGGGCTGGTCGGACCACAGTACCTTGACATTAACTTCCTAATTTGGCAGCTCGGCGGTTTGGGTTACTGGCCAGGAATTTACATCTTTAGAATGAGCAGTGAGATTTACTCGCTTGTTCGTTTCTACATGGGGCTGAACATTCCCCAAGCCGCAGATGCTTGGTCTTTGATTCCTGGTTTCGGAGTGTACTTTATCTGGTGGTATGTGATTAGCAACTTTGCTTTCGCTGGCATCTTTCAGCGCCTGTTTGGAGTGAACTTTGAGGTTTAGGGATGGTGATAAATTGCCAAGTCCAAGACACAGATCTAGGTCTATGCGTAGAAAGAAGGTTAGAACACCCGGAGGAAGACTAGTTACACACTACAGTAGAAGAAAGCCAAGCAAGCCGGTTTGCGCTTCTTGCGGTGCGCTTCTTTCTGGTTGTTGGAGTGAGCGCACTTCGAAGGTAAAGTCGAAGACTAAGCGCCGCCCAGAGAGACCTTACGGTGGATACCTGTGTTCTAGATGTTTGAAACTGTCTTACAAGAGTAGTATTCGGGGCAATGAGTAGTGGGTCTTGTTGTAACAATTAGCGGTCTGCACGGTGTTGGGAAATCCAGCTGTGCTAAGATACTCGCACAAATTTTCAATCTGAAGTATCTTTCATCTGGGGAGCTTTTTCGGCGCTTAGCAAAGGAGAAGGGTATGACCCTAGAGGAATTTAGCCGTTACGTTGAGAAAAACCCCGAGATAGACCGTATGATTGATGAGGAAACTGTTCGCGCCGCAAAAGAAGGAAACGTGGTTATAGACGCCCGGCTAAGCGCATGGAAAGCTGGAGAACTCGCTGACATAAAGATACTGCTGACAGCCCCCCTAGAGGTGCGGGTCAGAAGACTGGCTGAGAGAGAAAACAAGACGTATAAGGAAGCCCTCGAAGAAACCCTCGCGAGAGAGAAGAGTGAGAAGGAGAGATTCAAGAGTATTTACAACATCGATGTTGACGACTATTCTGTTTTTGATGTGATAATCAACACCGAATTATGGTCACTGGAATCAATAGTAAAGATTTTAAAGACAATTGTGGAAGAGTATCTTGCCTCGTCCTCCTAAGAGAGTGAACTTGCTAGGGCGACCTAGGAAGCAGACTCTAGAGCGACTGGAGGTTTAGAAATGTCAGCAATTGAACCTGGAAGAATATGTGTGAAAATAGCGGGAAGGGAAGCCGGCCTAAGATGCGTAGTAGTGGATATAATAGATAAGAACTACGTTCTCGTCACTGGTCCTTCCTCGGTCAACAAGGTTAGAAGACGCAGATCAAATATTAAACACATAGAGGCTACCCCTGACAAGATCGAGATTAAACGTGGAGCCGATGACAGCGAAGTTTCCGAAGCGCTCGAAAAAGCCGGCTTGTTAGATTTAATGAAGGAAAGAGTAAAAATAAACGTTTGATATGTTTAAACAATCAAAACCTTCTAATCCCTACTTTTTTATTTAAATCCCAGAGGAAAGACCGAAAAATTTTTGCTGATGGTGGTTTAATGGTTGGTCGTTTTCTACCAAGTGACAAGAAAAGGGAAATGATCGAGAAGGCTAAGGCGGTTTCCGACCCTGCGTATGGGACTCCTCCTCACAAACGCCCGATGGAAGAATACATACGGAAGGGCATTATCAATGTTGATAAGCCCCCGGGACCCACGAGCCACGAGGTTGTCACCTATGTTAAAAAAATTCTGAATCTCAAAAAGGCTGGGCATGCAGGGACACTAGAGTTCCCCTCAGGGATTGTGGGGAGCAGTGCAATCCCAAGGTGACTGGGGTACTTCCCGTAGCCCTTGAGTCTGCAACCAAGGTGATTCAGACTCTTCTCCCGGCGGGGAAAGAGTATGTCTGCGTTATTCGACTACACGGTGATGTGCCTGAGGAGAAGTTTAGAAAGGCTGTGAATGAGTTTGTCGGACGGATATACCAGCGCCCACCGCTGCGCTCCTCCGTTAAAAGAAGGCTAAGAGTTAGGGAAATATACTACATCGAGCTCCAGGAGATTGAGGGTAGAAATGGGTTGCTTCGGGTTGGCTGCGAAGCTGGCACTTATATACGAAAACTCTGCCACGATATCGGTGAGGTTCTGGGCTGCGGGGCGCACATGAAAGAGCTTAGACGCACACGAACAGGGCCATTCAAGGAGGACACCCTAGCGAACCTGTATGATGTTGTTGACGCTTACCATTTTTGGAAGGAAGACGGAGACGAATCATTTCTAAGAAAGGTAATACAACCCATGGAGAACGCGCTGGAGCACATACCTAAAATATTCATCCGAGACTCGGCCGTAGATTCCCTCTGCCATGGCGCCAGCCTAACGATTCCCGGAATAGTGAAACTGGAGAGCGGAATCGAAACCGGCAGTCTCGTTTCCATTTTCACACTAAAGGGGGAGGCCGTAGCTCTAGGAAAAGCAAAAATGAGCAGCGAAGAAATGTACTCATCAAACCACGGCATCGCAGTCGAATTAAACAGAGTTTTGATGAAGCCGGGAACTTATCCTCCATTGTGGAAAAAACACAATAAAGAAGGGGAAGAATAAGTTTAGCTTAAAACACACTTATCCGAACCATCACGCTTCTTTTCTCCAGCAATCAAAAACAGTTGTCTCCAAAGCACAGAAGGTGCCGTGACACTGACCTTTGAAGCATCGAAGAGAAGTGAGAGGTGGCGCCGGGAGCAGGAATCTCGAGAGGCAGATTACTGCCTCCTTTCGAACCCGCGCGATCCTTTCGGATCACAGGCTTCCCAGAAGGTTCTCCAGGCCTACGCCGTCTACCTTCGTAGACCGTCTGCGCCGTTTACGGACACCTTCTGTGTGATCCGCTTGGCTATCCCGGCTTTCGTTACAATTCAAACAATATCAGTAACAAATGATTAACAGTGTTGGCTATTCTCTAGTTTAGAGATTTTGGCATATTTATTTGTTTTCAGTTAGATTACATCATTCGTCGGTAGGAGTGATTTTCTTTGTAAACTTTAATTTTTTTGGGCTTTGACTTGTGCTGCTCTGTTGGTTGAGGAGGATTATCTGGTTGGGGAGATTGCTCTATGTTGACACGCTGTAATGGTACTCTTTCGTGTTTTTTGGGAAACCTTTATGAACTCCTTTTTACGTGTCTTCTTCTAGAAAAGAAGCCTCACAAACTCTTCTCTCTGTAATCCGCCAAAAAGGCGGAGAACAAGGCCCACAAAACACACGTTTGCTTCGTCTCTTTCCTGTTTGTACGTAAAGTTTATTTGGATGTTTTGGTGTTTTTGCTTCCTAATGAGGAGTGAACACATTTGTCGTCGGAAGAGTATCGTTACATTGTTCGGGTTGCAGGCACAGACTTGGACGGTTCAAAAAAGTTCCTCTACGCCCTAACCGATATCAAGGGCGTGGGCATTAGGCTAGCGGATGCTATCCTCCGGGTAGCTGGCCTAGACCCAAACATTAGGCTGGGTTACGTTTCTGACCAGGATGTTAAGAAAGTGGAGGAGATACTAGCCGACCCTGCAAAATTCGGTATTCCCGGTTGGATGTTAAACAGGCAAAAGGACGTCAGCACCGGGAGAGATAGACATTTAATCGGCTCCGATCTAACTCTAACCATCAAGAACGATATTGATACCTTGAGAAGAACAAAGAGTTATAGAGGTATAAGACATGCCCTGGGGCTAAAGGTGAGAGGGCAACGCACCAAGACCACGGGTCGTAAGGGCCAGACGGTAGGCGTAAGGAGGAAGAAAAGGTAAGGTTTCGAGGTTTTACAAATGGGTGATCCTAAAAAACAGAGAAAGAAATACAGGACTCCGAGGCATCCCTGGCAGAAGGATAGAATACACAATGAGTTAATCCTCGTAGGTAAGTATGGATTAAGAAACAAGCGAGAAGTCTGGCGTGCGAGCACCATGCTCCGAGGTATCAGAGACCAGGCCAGACGCTTTCTCGCTCTTCCGGATGAGGAACAGGAAAAATCAAGAAAATTACTAGTCGGCAGGCTCAATCGCCTAGGAATCTTACCTCCCGACGCTTCGCTGGATGATGTGCTCCTGCTCCGAGTTGATGATATACTGAACAGACGGTTACAGACTATAGTTCATAAGAAAGGATTATCGAAATCTACTTACCACGCAAGGCAACTAATAACACACGGGCACATCGCTGTGGATGGGAGACGTGTTACCTCACCTGGGTACCTGGTCAAAAGAGAAGAGGAGGATTTAATATCCTTCGCTCCATCTTCCCCCCTAAGCGACCCGAATCATCCTGAACGTGTCGCCACGAATGTCGAAGAACAACAATAAACAACCTAGGAGAGGAACCGAAAATGAGTGAAAAGTCGAAGAAAACCCACTGGGGTATTGCCCGCATATACTCTTCTTATAACGATACCATAGTTCACATAACTGACATTTCAGGTGCGGAGACAATCGCGCGATTTTCAGGAGGTATGATAGTAAAGGCTGACAGAGATGAATCCTCTCCCTACGCGGCTATGCAGGCAGCCTACAGGGCTGCGCAGGTAGCCATGGATAAAGGTATCACAGCAATACACATATACGTCAGGGCCCCTGGCGGACACGGACCCAAAACGCCGGGTCCAGGAGCTCAAGCGGCCATACGTGCACTGGCAAGAGCCGGGCTGAGAATCGGGCGAATCGAAGAAGTAACCCCGTACCCACACGATGGTACGCGTAGACCAGGTGGAAGACGCGGTCGCAGGGTTTAAATCAAAACACGCCTCATCGTCTCCCCTGTTTGGAAGGAATAAAGTCAAGTGTAGTTTTGACAACATTGTTTAGCGTTGTCCCTGAGAACTTGTCCCGTTTAGATTAGCAAAGTTAATCCAAGCTTGTTGGTGTGATTATGAACATCCGAATACTTTCCCGAGACCAAAACATCCTAAAATTTATGCTTGAAGATGTGGATGTAGCGTTCGCTAACGCTTTACGTCGCATCATCCTAGCCGAAGTGCCAACTATGGCCATCGAAGAAGTTATTATTATAGAGAACACGTCTCCCCTGTTCGACGAAATTCTTGCCCACCGTCTGGGCCTCATACCCCTTAAAACCGATCTGGAGCATTACGTTTTGCCTGAAGAATGTAGCTGTGAAGGGGCTGGGTGTTCACAGTGTCAACTCACCTTCACACTTGAGAGGGAGGCTGAGGAAGACGGTGTGACTGTTTACTCTGGAGAGTTGAAGTCTCAGGACCCTCTGGTGGTTCCTGTTAGTGACAAGATTCCCATTGTTCGTTTGGCACGCGGTCAGCGCATTGTGCTGGAGGCTTATGCTTGCCTCGGTAAAGGAAAAGACCATGCAAAATATCAACCCGTTTCCTCATGTGCCTATAAATATAAACCAATTGTGCAGCTCGAAGTGGACAAGTGTGAGGCTTGTGGCGATTGTGTAGAGATCTGTCCAAAGGGTGTTTTGGACCTCAAAAACAAGTCAATTATGATAAAGGATGTTTTCAACTGTTCACTTTGCAAGTCATGCGAAGAAGAATGTGAGTTCGACGCCATTCACGTTGATTTCGACGATTCTTCGTTTATATTTACCATCGAGTCTACGGGGGCTCTACCCCCCGAAGAAATAGTTAAAAAGGCAGTTGAAATATTTGAGGGAAAGGTTAAAGAACTCAAGGCGCTCCTTTCCTCCACAACCTCATAAACCCGTGTCTCATCTGTGACATACGATATGGAATGGAATCGGAGGCTGAACATTTGCCTAAACCAACCGGACCTACAAACCCCGATGTCAGAAAGTTAATAATCGCCCTAGAGAAGAAATCAAAGTCAGAAAAAAGCAACGTCTGGAAGAAGGCCTCAAAAGAATTAAAGCGCCCCAGAAGAAACAGAGCCGCCGTAAACCTATCCAAAATTAATAGGTTCACAGTTAATGGTGAAACGGTCTTAGTGCCTGGAAAGGTTTTGGCCTCAGGAGAACTTGACCATAAGGTGTGCATTGCGGCGTTGTCCTTTTCCAAGGAGGCCTTGAACAAGACTAGAAAAATTGGAGGCGAATGCATAACCATCCAAGAACTCATGAATAGAAACCCTTCTGGTAGCAAAGTTAAAATAATCAGGTAAACGAGTGGGTAAAATGTCGAAAAAAGCGGTTAAGGCGAAGAAAAAAGCCGAAAAGACGGATGAAAAGGAAGAAGCCGAGGAAAAGGTAGAGAAAGTCGCGAGGCAGCCAAAGAAAAAGACCACTGAAGCCCCCCTACCTCTCGACAACCTAGTGGTGATTGATGCAACAGACCTCATTCTCGGGAGATTAGCAAGTGTGGTTGCTACACGCCTTCTGCGAGGCGAAAGGGTAGCGATTGTCAATTCCGAGAAAGCCGTAATTACTGGTAAGAAAAACATGATAGTGTTGCGGTACAAATCAAAACTGCAGATTAAAACTCACACGGCGCCCTGGAAAGGGCCTTTCCACTATCGTAGGCCTGACCGAATAGTTAAGCGCACTATTCGGGGGATGCTTCCTTGGAAAAAACCCCGTGGAAAGGCCGCTTATAAGCGCCTCAGGGTTTATATTGGTGTACCCGAATACTTAAGCCAAATTCCAATTCAAACAGTTTCTGAGGCGCACGTTAAGAAAACAGAGTCTAGCTATATTACGGTAGAAACACTTTCCAATGAAATGGGATGGGTATCCCCCCTAAATAGGGCCTAAAGTGGAGGTTTACCGTTTATGAGCAAAATGAGCAAAAAGGTTATACTCACAAGCGGAAAGAGAAAGAGTGCGATAGCGAGAGCTGTTCTGAAACCCGGCTCGGGAAGAATAAGAATCAACAAGAGGCCGATTCACCTATTGGAGCCTCTTCTAGCTCGCCAGAAGGTGTTAGAACCCTTACTTTTGGTTGGATCCGACTTGTATAACAAAGTGGACATAGATGTCACTGTTCGTGGAGGCGGCGTAACCAGCCAGGCGGAAGCTGCTAGAACAAGCATTGCGAAGGCACTGGTACAATACTTTGATGATCCTCAGATAAGACTAAAGTTCTTAGAGTATGACAGAAAGATCCTCGTTTCTGATCCCCGACGTAAGGAGCCGAAGAAACCCGGAGGAAGAGGCGCTCGTGCAAAAGAGCAGAAGAGCTACAGGTAAACACGCGGCGGTCTTAGGTTAGAATGGCTTGTGTATCCTTAACCCAGTTTCTTTCTCTAGAAGCGAAGTCGTTAGGTGTCATCAATTTTATATAACCTTGCGTCCTAGGAAAGCTTAGAAGCGTTTCTCAATGATTGAGGGAGATTAGCTCTATGATAATACCCATAAGATGTTTCACGTGCGGTAAACTGGTAGGCGACAAGTGGGAGGAATTCATCAGACGGGTAAGGCAGGGTGAGCCCCCAGACGCTGTGTTGACCAGTCTGGGCATTACACGGTACTGCTGTAGGCGTATGCTGCTGAGCCACGTCAACCTGATAGATGATATACTCCCCTTTAGTCAGCACACCTAATCCACAAAATTTTTAGGGATAAATGTTATTTGACTGACCATCCAAAAGCACTCAGAATTTAGAGCGTGCCATAATATGTCGGAGCCAGAACTGTTAATTCCCTTGGATAGGTATCTAGCCGCGGGAGTTCATATCGGAACACAGGTTAAAACGAAAAGTATGGTCCCCTTCATTTACAGGGTTAGATCCGATGGACTTTATGTTCTTGATATCAGAAAGACAGATGAAAGGATAAGAATAGCTGCTCGTTTCTTAGCAAGATTCGAACCGTCGAGAATAGTGGTTGTGTCTGCTAGGCAATACGGTCAAAGACCAGTGCGCAAGTTCAGCAGTTTAATACGCGGTCACACGATTGCAGGTAGATTCATCCCTGGGACCTTCACAAACCCGTCCCTAAGCGTGTACATTGAGCCAGACGTGCTAATGCTAACCGATCCCAGAGCTGATTCACAGGCGTTGAGTGAGGCTGCAAAGGCTCGAATACCAGTCGTTGCTTTGTGTGACACCGATAACTCCACCGCAAACATTGATCTAGTCATTCCCACAAATAACAAGGGGCGTAGGGCACTTTCCCTCATATACTGGTTATTAGCACAGCAGGTCTTAAGGGAGAGAGGTGAAATTCCCCCTGACGGCGAATTACCCGTTTCTGTAGAAGAGTTCGAGGCCAAAGTAAAAAGGTGACGCGGCTCTAAATCAGGAAGGAGCCTAAATCTAAATAATTCGAATTCTTGAGGAGGTCTTCTGGCTACCATAAGGTGATTAGGATGGTAACTGCTTCCGCTCCCGGAAAGGTAATCTTTTTTCGGTGAACACGCGGTTGTTTATGGAGAACCCGCCCTAGTCGCAGCAATAGATAAGCGGGTTTATGTAACCGTCGGCCGCGACGATGGAAAAGAGTGCCAGGTTTTTTCCCGCGAATACGGTAAGAAAACAAAATTCAAAGTTGATGAAGCTTATCCGCCGCACCTGCCACGTATTTTTGAGCCTGTATGGGCTGTTTGTAACGAGCTTTCACACAGAGGCGGTTTTGATTATGGTTTTAACATTTCGATAGAGTCTGAAATTCCTCCGGGTGCAGGACTGGGATCTTCTGCCGCTGTTTCGGTGGCTACCACCGCGGCTGTTGGGGCGTGTTTAGATTTAAAGCTTTCAAAGGATGAAATTTCGAACATAGCCTATAAGGCCGAAAAAATTGTTCATGGCACACCCTCTGGAATTGATAATACAATCGCGACCTACGGAGGCGCCATACTGTTTAAAAAGGGTGATATAAAACAGATTCAGATTACGTCAAAGATTCCCCTCGTGATTGGTGACAGTGGTATAGAAAGAAATACTGCGGATTGGGTTAGAAGAGTTAGGTTGAGAAGAGAGAGGCAAATGGCGGTGATGACCTCAATCATTAGCTCGATAGGCATTCTCGTGAATGAGGGAATAAAACTTCTAAACAGAAACGATCTACCTGCACTCGGAGAACTAATGAATATCAATCAGGGACTACTAGAAGCGATAGGAGTTTCCACGTTTGAGCTTAACAGACTCATAGACGCCGCTAGGAAGAGCGGGGCCTACGGCGCCAAGTTAACGGGCGCAGGTGGAGGCGGCTGCATAATAGCATTATCCCCCGAAGCAAAACAGAAGCAAATAGCCGACGCCATAAAAAGGGCTGGGGGGACTCCCCTCATCACAAACATATCCTCGCAGGGCGTAAGAATAGAGGAGTAATCCTACTAATGTTCGAATCAGAATTCCCGTCCTTTCCTAGGATTCGAAACGCTAGTGTCTCCCTCGGAGGGTGGGAAACCAAGATTGGAGGAATTCTATGAGTTACACCATACTCAAAATCGGAGGAAGCGTCATAACAAGAAAGGAGCGGAGCATGCTCGCGGACTTTGACGCAATAAAAAGAATATCGGCCGAAATCAAAGTAGCGCTTGAACGCGATCCCGGCTTGAAGCTGGTTCTTGTTCACGGGGGAGGGTCTTTTGGGCACAGGGTTGCAGATGAGTATAACGTGCATAAGGGTTTAGGTTCAGAGAATCAGCTGCTTGGATTTACCAAAACAGTTCAGGTTATGCGTAAGCTAAATTTAATATTCGTGGATGAACTTCAAAATGTCGGATTACCCGCGTTTCCACTACAGCCATCTGCTATTTCCCTACAGAAAGACAAGAGCTTATCCGGCATGTTCATCAAAACTCTGAAGTGCTCCCTGAGGTTGGGTTGTCTACCCGTACTCTGGGGAGACGCCGTTTTCGACGAAAAACAAGGCTACAGCATTTTATCAGGAGACC
>JAUQYY010000136.1 GCA_030587505.1 Candidatus Sigynarchaeota archaeon | reverse complement strand
TAGCCAAAGCAACCTACCGGGGACTCAAGGAAGCCAATCCGCCGGAATACTACAGGTGGTATCCGAACTGGGCAAAGATGGAGGAACTCTTCTAAAAAAGAAGAGAGAAAAAGTAAATCGCACAAAGAGCGTGGCTAGTGAAATTCTCCCCTCCGACTTCCTTTTTTGTTTTTATTCGTGGCGTTTTAACCGTTTATTATTCGGTTGCAGATCTCCACGGCTTCGTTCGCGTCGCTTCCCCTCCGCACGAATGTCCAGGTTTAATTCCTCGTAGAATCTGCCTTGCGAGGCTCTCTTCGCTTAGACCGTGAGGGAAATCACAGAGAGCCCACTTATCATCCTTTCCACAGCTTTCTCAAGCATTCTACGCCCCTTTCCGACTTTTCTTAGCCTTTCTATTCTGAAAATCGGAGAAGTGTTACTCTTTTAGCAGAAATGCTTCTGGAAGACGAGGTAAATGTCTTCCGGTTTCTCCAGAACATGCACGCCGTCCATCCTGGAAAGCTTCCTCACGTGCTCCACGTACTCTTCTCTTATTCTCAGTCTCAGATCCTTCCTGCTTGGAAAGCTAAAGAAGAACACGTTACAATAGCGTTGGGTGATTTAAAAGGCATGAGAAAGCGGAACAAGGGAAGGAGGTTCAACAGAAAGTTTAACTCGTTTCCTTATTATCGCATATCTCGGTTAGTTGAATACAAGCATTATGGGAGGAGTAGTGGTCATAAAAGTCAATGAAGCAAATACGTCAAAGCTGTGCTCCCGTTGTGGTTCTCAAGGTTTGAGGCACAACGGAAAGTTTGTCTGCCATAAATGTGGAATTGAGCTGAATGTAGACTACAAGGGAGCTTTAAACATCTTAAAACGAGCCCTTGGGTATGTCTCAAAGGCAGGGACTGTCTTGACACAACCCTGAACCGGTATGATGAAGCCACAGGGCAGAAAAACCCGGGAATCTCCAGACTTCAGTAGCGGAGAGTGTCAAATCCTCTAATCCACAGAGTAGACTCTTTAGAGTTTCAATTACACCCGTGGCCAGTTAAAGAGAAGAACTGTGGAAACGGAGAGAGGGGGTGAACACCATTCGAAGTCGTGTGTTGCCGTGCAGCGCCTTAACTCAGGTACTGGATGTAGTAGGTGAAAGCCCTCAGGTACTCCGAGAGTGTTCTTATTATCTCTTTTATGTAGAAGCAAATGTTTTCGAGAGCTATGAGTGTCCGTGTGTCCACGGAGTGTTCGATTTCCGTCTCAACCAGTCTCGCCTTCAGCTTCTCGAATCGGTCTGGTCTGAGCTCAACAGGTGTGAGTTCATGGGGTGCCTTCTCGATAGGTTTGAGGTCCGCCTCATACCTCTTAAGCAGGTAGTCGCAGATATCGAGAAAGGCTTTGAAGACCTCCTCGGGGAGCTTGTCGTACTCAATGTCGGGTATCACCTTAGCCATCTCCACCATGTAGTCCGCGAGGGTTTCCATTCTCTTGAATATGACGCTCCAAACCACGCAGACGTCGCTGCTCCCCACGCCAATTTTCTTCGCTACGACCACGCTCCTGCTTCCGATGGTCAGAAGCCTCCTCATCAGGAGGTAAGACCTGTCGATCTCCTCGTCCTGAGCTATTATGTCCTTGACATCGCTTCTCCTTTCCCTAAGGGTTTGAATTAGGTCCCTCAGCAGGAGATTTGTTAGCTGACCGATTCTCTTCAACTCGTCCCAAACGTTGAAGTCCTCCGGGTTCAGGAGACTCTTCACCTCTATAACCGTTGGAGATTCGGAAACTATTCTGAGCCCGAGCAGGAGGCGAAGAATGTTTTTCACCGTTTTTCTCTGCGAGAGCGTGAAAGTCTCACGACCCGTGACAAGCCTGAAGCAATTTACCCCCATGGAGTAGTTTCCGATAATCATGGCCTCAAGCTCCTCCTTGCTCAGGTCGTCAACCACAATCTCGTTAACCGTCTCCCTCAGAAGACTCTTGGAGTTAAGGGGAGCAACCCTCAAGAAACCGTCAGGGTCCCTCTGAACGACGAGCGTGTCCCCCCTCTTTATCCCGTTCTCCTCAACCCACTCCTTAGGAAGAGAAAGGATGTAGGATGATCTCCCAGTAACCTGCAACTTGCGGAATTTCTGATTCTCATTCTCCTGCAACTGCAAAAGTATTCACCTCATCGAAACCCAAACCAGTCCCAAGTGGCCACCGGTTCAAAAACAAAGGGCGTACTCCGTAGAGTTCCAAATCCGGAATGAGCTTCATTTCTACAATTTTAATTTATAGATTTATACTTTATATGGATTCCCTACTCTTTCAGCTTGGGAGGTAGCCTCTCTGCTCAAGAAACCTTTCCAAGGTTTCCATTAATATTTTCTCCAGAGACTCCCTAATTCCGCTCTCGCCGTCTGATTCGCATCGTTTCAACGCCTCAGCGATCCTCGGCGTAACAAGGAGGCGCAGGTACCACCGGGACCTCTTCCCACACTTCTCAAGCAGACTGTCCTTCTGCTTCAAAAGCTGGGCGGCTTCGAGAACGCTTATGGGCTCACCCGCCCTGTGCTTCTCCCTCAGCACCCTGCAGAGGGGCCCCATCGGAACCTTCTCCTGTGATGCTACTCTCAGGATTTCTGTTTCAAGCTCTTCCTTCCTCTCCTCCCCCACTATTTCCCTCGCGGTTGCGCGTATCTGCATGGTTAACTTTCTCGTCAGCTTGGAGAGGCTTATGTCAAACCGTTTGACATCCTCCCTGTGCTTCTCCAAGAAGTCGAAGTGCGACAGGTAGGTTCCAACAACCTTCCTCTTGCTCTCCGGGTTTTTGCCGCCGAGGCCGTAGACCTCACCGATCTTCTCATAGGTCCAGTCGGGGTGACGCTTCTTAACCCTGTAAAGAAACTCAGCTATCTCAGAGTCGGTCAACGGTTCACGGTCATAGTTCTCCTTAAAGCAGAGGATTTCAGCCTCCTCAGGGGAGAGGTCCTCGGTGTAGTCAACCTCAATATCCTCCTTGTTCAGGATAGCCGCCCTGATTCTCCTCCACCCGTGAACCACCATCAAGTCGTCATTGTACCCAAACTTTCGGAAGGAGCAAACCAGAGGCTTGTGGATGATCCCATCCCTCCGAATACTCTCAGCGAGCTCCTCGACGTTGGCCCACCCTGAGTTTCTTCCCTCGCTTCTCGTCCAGTCGTACTTGTGCCTGGGAGTGCCGTAGGTTTCATGCCCTTCCTCTCCGGTTTTTATACTGAACCGTTTCACCTTCTTCGGGTCAATCCTTATTCTCTTTATTCTTATCCTCGACATGAGAGGGGTGTACAGGCTGAGCATCTTGACCCCATCCTCATTCACTGAGGGATCGAGACTCCTCACGTACTCTACCTTCATGTTTCACCTCTCCAGAGAGCGGAGCATATACCATTCTATATAGCAGCTTATTTCTATGTGAAAATATATATAATTTTTGGATGTAACACCAATACAAAAGTGAGAACGGCGCTCCACATTTCCCAAACCGCATCAACACACCCCATACCCTCCCATCATATGATTAAATTAAATTTAAATACTCCTTTCTTAAATGTAAAACAAATCCACAACTTGTTGTGTTTTCTCTGAATCGACATGTGCGGAGGAAAAATGGTCTTGAACGAAAAGAAATTAGCCAACCCCGACCATTCCCGTATCCTCGAAGCACTCCAGAAAATCGTGGGCAAAGACTATGTCTCAGATAGACCAGAGGAGCGTTACTACTACTCGAGTGATCCGAGTGCTGAGGAGCCGTGCA
>JAUQYY010000135.1 GCA_030587505.1 Candidatus Sigynarchaeota archaeon | reverse complement strand
ACCAGAATACACCCAAAAACTACAATAAATCTTTTGATTCAAAAAAAGGGCATCCCACAGAGGAGCCAAGAGTTCCCTCTCCCATCCTCCCCAAGCACCACCACCCATTCCCGAAAGGTTTCCGTTGCCCCTTGCTTTTCTACTTTTACTCTTCTTCCTTTGACTCCTTGGATACCAGTCTGCTGATGACTTCCTCCACCGGTACTCTGTGCATCTGGAATCCGAGTTTCTGGGGCTCCGCGCCCATGAGCAGGGCCAGTAGCTGGGATATGTGGATAACTGGAAGCGGGTTGTCCAGCATTTCGATGTCCAGCAGGTTTCCCTGATACTTGTCAAGCACGTTGAGGCAGTAGGGGCAAATCACAACTATTGCCTCGGCTCCAGCCTCAACCATGCTGTCCAGCTTCTTTTCGGTAACGGCGTACGAGATTGTCTTGTGCACAGTTTGCTGTATCCCTCCAAACCCGCAGCACAGCACCTTCTCCACGTACTCCACGGGCTCCCCTCCAAGCTCTCCAATCATCTCCTCTATGAAGGAGGGATTCTCCACGCTGTCCAAGGCCTTCTCCCCGTTGACGTGTGAATAGTGGCAGCCGTAGTGCACCGCGAACTTTACGCCCCCAAGCGTCATAGTGATGTTCCTCACGATTTCACGTGTCTTTTTGTAGAAGAAGTCCGCGATGTGAATAACCTCCACCTTTTCAAATTTTCTGCCAATCTTCTTGAGAATCCTCTCCGTCTCAACCCTGATCTTGGGATCCTCCATGAGGTCCTCAGCCATGTGGAAGGAGGAGTAGCACCCGTTACAATCCGTAAGAACGTAGGGCGTCTGCTCACTGATAATGCTGGTGTTCCTTCCCACAAGACACGTAAGCACGGTGTCTGTGTTCAGAGAATTGAACTCCGGAGTCCCACAGCAGGTTTGATCCTCACTAACAACGAAATCCACACCCAGCCTCTCGAGCACAAACCTGGTGGCAGCCTCTATCCCCGGATACACGTTATTCACGAAGCAGCCCCTAAAGTAGAAAAACTTTCCTTCATCCGGAATCCTTCTCAGCCTCTCAGGGTTAACCAACCACGCACACCCTCTAGTAGTTTTCAACGCTCTCCTTAGACTCCTTAACTCTCTCCCCCACCTTCTCTAAAAACTCCACGAAACCCGTCTCCTTCAAAATTACCTCAAGCTCCTCCATCGCTTTGCTTGACACCTCGTATCTCTCTGAAAGCCCCATCTCTAGCCTCGTCTTAGCCAGCTCCTTTTCGGCCTTCTTGGGGTCCATCCTTGCGTAGGTCTCAGGCAGAATCGAAAGCCCGCTCCTTGCAAGGTTCTTTCCCACGCCGCTGAGAACCTCAATCAAATCCCAACTATAACCCTTCTCCAAAGCCATCCGCCTAAGCCGAGAAATAACGTACGGTATCCCAATTCTCCATGGACACTTCACCGTGCAGAAAAAAGCACTGAAAACAGTACCATATCTCCTTGCTGCTCAGCACCTTCTCCTCCTCACCCAGAGCAACATCGTAAAGAATCCTCCTGAAATTAAAACTAGAGTTCCACGCCGCCGGGCACGCGCCGACACATATCCCGCAGCTGAAACATTTCTCTATGTTTTTACTGTCTGTTCCGGCCACCCTGTCGAGAAAGTTCCAGTTCCATTTCTCTGAGTGTGATATTTCACTCTTGGTTGCCGTTTCCATCACCTCCGTTTCTGTTTTTTGGTGTGTTTTTTGGGGGTTTGATTGTGTGGGAAAGTTGTTTTGTGTCTTTTGAACCGTGTTTCTCTGAAACGGTAATCTTTTTTACTTATAAATTTTCTATCAAACTTGTTCACCAATAGTAGAGTGGGTGGATGCGTGCTGTGTGTATGTTTAAGGTTTGGTTGGGTTTTGAGTGTGGGTGGTGATTATCTGTGTTTTATGATTTGGTGGTTTAGTTTGTATTTTGTTTCGTGGTTTTCTTTTGTGCGTATTATGAGGAGCAGTTCTTCCGCGTCTTCTAGTATGGTTTCGATGAATTCTCTGGTTATTGTTTTCAGCGGTACTGACCTGTGGCTTTTCCTGTATTCTTGGTAGTGTTTGTATGCTTTTTGCAGGAGTTCCTCGTGTGTTAACTCTTTTCTTCCCTCTTTTTCGGCTTCTCCGAGAGTTTCTATTATGGGGTTAAACACTCGGTCCTGGAGGGTGAACGGAGGGTATTCACTTGTTGTTCCTGACCAGTAGTACTCGACTTCTCCCGTGAACGGCCCCAGGCGCCATATTTTGCGGAGAGCTGGTGTGACGGTTCTTATTTTGAATGTTAGTTCTGCCCCGTGTGTTGCTATTTTAGCTTCTTCTTCTGTGGTGTTGCACTCTTCAACTATTCTCCGGATTAGTTCGTTTCGCTTCAATGTTCTTTTTCCTTGGTTCTCAGCGTCTCTGAATATTTTTCTTATCGCTCTGAAGGGAACTTTCCGCGTCCCGTAGATGTATCTCGCGCTCTGTCTCAGGTAGTTTAAATCTTCGTATTCTTTTAATTTCCACTCCTCGATTTGCATTATCTCATAACAGTTGGGTATATCTTCAACAATAATGTCTCCGTTGGTTTTTCTTGCGATTCTTTTGCTTTTGTGGTGTTTTAACGGTTTGTATTCGGGTCTTCTGAACAGTTTGGAAGCTTCGTCCCATTTTTTTCGCTCTTCCTCGGGTACTTCGATGGTGGTGTATTTCTTTAGTATTTCTTCAATCTCCCCCTTGGTGTATCCTTTCCTCAGTAAACCCTCTACAAGTTCTTCTCTGGTTAGTTCTTTCTTGTTGTATTCGGCGTAGACTTCCCTCAGCTTTTCTTCATTCTCATCTCCACTGTGGAAAAGATACTCGACTACGTAGTCCTTCACTCACGAGGCTAGCATTTTCAAGAGAATCACTAACCTTAGAGCCAGGTGACTCCTTTGGATCCTTACTATACTTTCTTCAGGTTTAGATTAAGCCTCGGACTACAAGAGTTTTTTACACTTTTTATGATTCACTTTACATTCTGCTTGAGAAATTTTTATGATTATAAATTCGAGTTAAATGGAAAAACAGGAGTAAAAAATAGGTTAATTCGTTTTTAATTCCTGATCTTTTCCAGAATTGGAATAAAGGCTTTTAAAAGTACAAAAAAATGTTAAAAAACCGTCGAAGTAGCCAGGTGGAATTCCTTTATAAACCACGCGCCGACGCGGCAGCCGCAGCTGAAGCACTTTTCGATGTTTTTGCTGTCTGTTCCGGCCACCCTGTCGAGGAAGTTCCAGTTCCAGTTTTCAGATGTTGAAACCCTTTTTTCGTTTACCGTCACTGTGCTGCCTCCAGTTCTTTTTTCACGCTTTCTATGACTTTTTCGGTTTTTCCCTTCTCTGTAAGCATTCTTACCTTCTTCTCTCTCAGGATTTCCCTCGCCTTTTTGATGCTCTGAGATAGCTTCTCTCTCATCTCGGGTGTTAGCTCGGGGATCTCTTCCTCGGCGGGCAGGGGTTCTTCCTCCTCTTCCCGCTGGATTTTGACTATGCGTATTCTGGGTTCCTCCTCGGCTTTGCCAACCAGTTTGAGGAATGTTTGCTCCCACATCCTGCTCCACGGGGTTTCATTCGGCTTCGTGTAGCGTACGTCTGTGCGGATAACTTCGATGATTTTTTCTGGGCAGGCTTTTTCGCATGCTCCGCAGAAGCTGCAGAAATCCTGGTTAAAGGCGATCTTGTCAAATTTCTCCTTTTCCTCAAGGGTTTCGGGAATGAACCACACGTTCGATGGGCAAATGTTCAGACAGGCCTTGCAACCCACCGGGTCACACTTCTCCGGGTGGTGCAGCCTGATTTCCCCTTCGAAAGCCTTGGTGACGTGGATGGCGTCCCTTGGGCAGGCGGCTTTGCACCAGCCGCATGTAAGGCACTTTTCCCTGTCTATCTTGATTTCTCCTGACCACTCTAGCTCCTTAATCTCCCTCTTGACGTCCGTTTTACACTTGACCTTGATGGCTTCGTCGGGGCATATTTTTTCGCATAGCCCACAGTAGTCACACTCGTCTTCAACCACCCTGATATCGTACCCTGGTGCTGGGTTATTGGGTGTTAAGTCTCTCCAGCTAATCTCTATGGCGTTGCACAGTCTCTCACATAGCCCGCAGTATGTGCATTTGTCTTTATCAATGGTGATTTCTCCCTCTATTTTTCCGGGCTCCTCCTCATAGATTACGAGGTCCTCTTTTTTGGGTATTCTGAGCTCGGCGGTGATGGAATCGTTGGGGCAAGCGTGCTCACACAGAACGCAGGGGATACACTTCTCCTCATCTATTTTGATGTCCTTGAGGAACTGGGGGTAATCTGGGCTGTCGTTAATGTACTCGTCGCCCATTTTGAGCTTCATCGCCTTGGTTAAACAAACAGCGCTGCACAGGCCGCAGTAGCTGCACTTGTTCTGGTCAACCATTACCTTCGGCGCATCTATCTCCCCCGTGGCTATCTCCGGGATGGGTCCCAGCTCTATGGCGTCGCAGGGACAAACAAACTGGCACAGTCCGCAGCCCGAACATCTAGAAGCGTCATAGTCTAGTGTTTTCTTCAGCTTCTCCGTGTTCCACTTGAATATCAGCCTGTCCTCCTCAACTTCCATTGTGATTTCTAACTCAACTTGCTCACTCAAGCACAAACCTCCCCTATGTGGTTTTTTCCAAAAGCTCCGAACCGATGGTGGGCAGACTGCGCAGCTCCTCAGTGAACTCCCTTATCACCCTAGCGAACTTCTTGCCCTCCGACGCCGACGCGCTCTCAAGCCTCAGCCTCCGAGGGTTAATCCCTATTGATTTGAGCATCTCCTTCAGAACCTCCACCCTGCGCTGAGTCTTAGTAAAACCAGTCCTGTAGTGGCAGTCCTGGGGGTAGCATCCCATTATCAAAACGCCGTCAGCGCCCTTCTCAAATGCTTCCAGCACAAACTGGGGGTTCACTCTCGCACTACACATAACCCAGATAGGTCTCACATTAGTTGGATACCTGATCTTGTTCAGCCCAGCGGTGTCAGCAGCCTCATAGGCACACCAGTTGCACAGAAAGGCTATTATCAGCGGGTACTCCTTCTTCTCCTCGAGAGCCGTGTCTATCTGGCTCGTTATCTGAGCGTCCGTGGATATCGGAATCTGCAGCGCCCCCGACGGGCAAGCGCCCGAACACGCACCACAACCCTCACAGCCAGCCACGCTTATACTAACCCCCTCCTTACTCACGGTGATTACCCCCCTATCGCAGGTCGTGGCGCACACGCCACACTTCCAACACTCATCGGGATTTACGATCGGGACGTAGGGTTCGATTTCCACCTCGCCCTGTGAGAGCAGCCCCGCCACCTTCGCCGCCGCGGCTCCGGCTTGGGAGACGCTGTCCTGTATGTCCTTTGGGCTCTGAGCGCAACCGGCGACGTAGATTCCCGGAACCTGCGTCTCAACGGGTCTCAGTTTGGGGTGGCGCTCAAGGATGAAACCATCGCTGCTCAGGGGTACCTCAATAGCGGAGAGAAGCTTCTCCTGAGCCTTTGGGGGGGATAACCCCACCGAGAGGACGACGAGGTCTGCTTCAACCTCCACAGGCTGCCCCCTTAGGGTGTCCTCCGCCCTTACTATGAGGTTTTTGGTTTTGGGGTCCTCGATTATCTTGCTCACCCTCCCCCTGATAAATCTGATTCTGTACTCGCTCAACGCCTCCTCATAAGCCTCCTCAAACCCCTTGCCAAAGGTTCTAATGTCCTGGTAAAACACGTAAACCTCACACCCTGGGATGTGGTCCTTTATCTCCTTTGACTCTTTCACGGCGTAGGTGCAGCAGACCCTTGAGCAGTATGGTCTGCCGACGCTCTCGTCTCTCGAGCCGACGCACTGAACGAAAACAACTCTCTTGGGCGGTACGCCGTCTGAGGGTCTGACAACGGCTCCCAAGGTGGGTCCTGAGGCGCAGAACATTCTCTCGAGCTCCAGACTCGTGACCACGTTATCGAATCGCCCGTAGCCGTAGTTGTCCTTGACTGTGGGGTCGAAGGGGTCGTATCCCGTGGCGAGGATTATCGCTCCGAAGGTGTTCTCAATTATCTCCTCCTTCTGGTTTAGGTCCACCGCTTCCCTGTCACACACCGCCTCACAGTTTCTACAACCCACGCAGTGATCCGGATCGATGGTGTAGACTGTGGGCGTTGCTTGGGGGAAGGGCATGTACACCGCTTTTCTCATTCCAAGTCCGCAGTCAAACTCGTTGGGAACCTCTATGGGGCAGTAATCGGCACATATCGCACAACCAGTACACTCTTCCTCTTTGATGTATCTGGGCTTCTTCTTTATCCTCACCTTGAAGTTGCCTATCCATCCGGATACACTTTCAACCTCTGAGTAGGTGAGCAGCGTGATGTTCGGGTGTCTGTTCGCCTCCACCATTAGGGGTGCTAGTATGCATATGCTACAATCGTGGTAGGGGAAAACCTTGTCGAGTTGGGCCATGTGCCCCCCTATGCTGGGGTTCTTCTCAACGAGGTAGACTTCGTATCCCATGTCCGCCAGGTTGAGGGAAGCGGTTATACCCGCAACTCCTCCCCCTACGACTAGGACTCTCCTCTCCACGGGCACCGTGTGCCTCGGCTGCGGCTCCATGAGCCGTGCTCTCTCAATAGCCATCTTTATGAGGTCTTCAGCTTTCTTAGTCGCCCCCACGTTGTCTCCCTTGTGAACCCATGAGCACTGTTCCCGTATGTTGGCAACCACCAATAGGTACTTGTTGAGCCCCGCCTCCTCCAGAGATTCGCGGAAGAGCTTTTCGTGAAGCTTGGGCGTACAGGCGGCTACAACCACTCTTTCAAGGTTTTCCTCCCTTATCTTATCGGTTATAAGCTTGAGGCCGGGATCGGAGCACATGTAGGTGTAATCCTCAACGTAAACGTTTGGAAGTTTTTTGAGAGACTCGACAAGTTCGGGTATGTTGACTACTCCAGCGATGTTTGACCCGCAGTGACAAATGAAAACTCCTACTCTGGGATTTTCAGACACTATTTTGCACCTTCTGTGAAACTAAGGGAAGGGTACCAGAAAAAAATTCAGCCTCAGCTCAAAGTTCCAAGAAACGGTTATAGATGTCCTATATAAATTTTCCACCAAAATCCTCCGCACATCCAAAAACAAGAAAAAACTTCAGAAACAACGTCAAACTCCAAGAACGCAAAACTCAACATACCCAACTAAGCACACAAAAACGCTAAATAAGAGTTTTAAACCGACTCCTAGGTATGAATAGTTACCGTTGCATTTCTACTAGTTGCAACCAATTCGCATCCTAACAAAAACGACTCAAAATTGGTTTTGTTGCTTCTATCCCTTCACTTTTCTCAGGACAATACAGTTCTCAATACTTATGACTCCCTGTATTCCCCTCACTTTTTCTATGAAATCGTTCAGCTCCATTAGACTGTTGACATGAACCTTCATGTTTAAGCCGCATCCTCCAGTCATAAGGTGCGCCTCCTCAACCTCTTCTAGCTCTGCGACCCTGTCTATAATCTCGTTCAGCCTGTGAGCAGCTGGGTGCACGGTTATGAATGAGGTTATTCTGTTCTCAAACAGTTCCGGGTTCAGTGTTATCGTAAACTTTTTGATGATCCCCTCGTCGACTAGTTTCTGAACCCTCTTCCTGACGGTTATCACACTCATCCCAAGCTCCTTCGCAATATCCTTGAACGATTTTCTACTATTCTCCATGAGAATACTGATAAGCTTCTTATCCGTCTCGTCGATTTTCTTCATTCTTATACCCTCGTTCCTTTGTCGGAGCCCGAAGCGCCAAGTGCTTTCCTGGAGTACTTAACCTTCTTCCGGAGCCTACCGTGCCGCACACCGATAGGGTAACTGGCATGTTTGTGAAAGGTAAAACCAATTAAAAGTTTTTTGTTGAAGCTAACTGGTTCTGGATGGCCCCCGCCAAAACCAAAAATTTACAACAACACTAACCGCCGGTTCCCACGTAGCTAGAATTCCTAAATGACGGATCTTTTCAGTTCCTTAAGAGCGATGCAGCTCTCCAGAGCTGAGATAGCCGGTTCATCCTGCAGCTTTTCCAAAAACTTATTTAAACTCTGAAGGTCCTTAACCTCTACCTTCATGTTCACCCCGCACTTGCCCGACATAGAGTAGGCTTCAACAACCTCAGGTAACTCCTTAACGAGCTCCTCAACTTCTCTCTCCCTCTGATTCTGAGGGTAAGCAGTAACATAAGCAATCACGGATCTTCCACTCTTCTCCGGGTTGAGGGCCAGAGTGAACCTTTCAATCACCCTGTTCTCAACAAGCTTCTTAACTCTCTTCCTCACCGTGGACTCAGTTACCCCTAGCTCCTCAGCGATCTCCCTGTATGGTCTCCTAGAATCCTTGATCAGCATATTAATTATTTTCTTGTTGATTTCGTCCATTTCCACAGCCAATTCCTCCATCCAACCTTAGTTAAAGTATTTTTTAGTTACCTTTAATTACTTATTTCGGAAAATTTATAAATATTTTGGAAAAGAAACGTAATTTTTCAACGAAAAAATACCCATAAATGATAGTTTTTAATCCCAAATCACGCACCCCTTGAATTCCTTCCCGGAATAAAACCCTTTCTAAGAATTAACCC